>JARYLV010000024.1 GCA_029907465.1 Methanomassiliicoccales archaeon | reverse complement strand
ATACACGCTGTTGAGAACTGTAACTCTTCTATCGAAGATGCTGCGAATAGCGTTGTCAACGCAGTCAGGGAATTGTCAGCTGATGTCGGTATCCCTCATCATCTCAATCATTTAGAAATCAGCCAGGACGAATTTGAGATACTCGTCAATGACGCATTGAAGAACAGCTGCCTTCCTGCAAATCCGAGGAAAGTTGGAAAGAGCGATCTCAGCAGAATTTATAGCACGGTCTTGCGAGTTGGATGATGAAATTCTGATCATCTTGCATTTTTGATATTTCGATGCAATCTCCTATTTTTTAAGTCGAATGAGCATTCAGCTATGCCGTTTGAATTCCGCTGCATAACAAACAAATACTTATCAGGGGGTGACGTGATACCTTCGATGGGCCCGTAGGGTAGTCTGGATTATCCTTTTGGCCTTCGGAGCCAAAGACTGGGGTTCGAATCCCCACGGGCCCGCCTCTTCTCGGATGTGAAAATCCATCATTCAAGTTCATCTAGGTCCTTTTGCTTTGCGAGAGTCGGCGGACTGCGTATCGGTCATCTCATTTCCTCATCGGTCGATGATATCAATACTATTATTGCTTGTTTAGGCATTGCGGGTCGCATCGCGGAATTTGCTCATCGTCAATCTCGTCTGATCAATTCCTGTGAAGGTGCATCGGATTGGATGATTCAATCGTTTCAACGAACCGGGCCAAGCAGAAGTACCTTGGCGACAAGGGCTTAATTGGCCTCATTGCGTTGTTATCTGCATTCGTCCCGCTGTCGACTGATCTCTATCTCCCTGCTCTGCCCACTATGGGCGAATACTTTCACGTGTCAATGTACCTGACCAACTTAACCCTGATTCCGTTCTTCATCTTTTTCAGTGTGGGATTGTTTTTTGGGGGCCATTGAGCGACAAGTATGGCCGCCGACCAATCCTTCTCTCCGGTCTTTTGATTTATGTGATTTCTAGTATTACTTGTTCCCTCTCGTGGGATATTTATGTCTTGATATTTTCTCGCATCTGTCAGGCCATTGGGGGGAGTGCGTCATCAGCTGTTGCAACAGCTATGGTCAAAGATTTGTATATTGGGAGGAAAAGAGAGTCGGTTCTAGCGGTTGTCCAATCAATGGTGATCATTTCCCCTACAATTGCTCCTTTGATCGGCGCTATCCTGCTTTCCTACTTGTCCTGGCGTGCGTTGTTTTTGGCCTTAGCCTTCATCGGTTTCATTTCGATGGTAGGTGCATTTCTCCTCGAGGAAACGATCCCGCGCCGCTATTCAGGCACCGTGTTACAATCATTGCGTCAGCTGGGGGTCGCTCTCAAGAGTCCTGGCTTTACATCACTTCTCATTGTTTTTTCATGCGCTAGTATCCCTTTTCTTGCTTTTATTGCCGCTTCTTCTTATATTTACGAAGGGGTGTTTAACCTCTCGCCGCAGCTATTTAGCATTTATTTCGCCTTCAATGCAATGGGTATGATTTCTGGCCCTCTTCTTTATCTTAAACTCTCTCGGCATTACCGGCGTGAGTCGATAATTTTGTTTTGTTTTCTAACCTTAATTATAGCTGGAGTGTTTGTCACATCATTCGGCACACTCGGTCCTACATTATTTGCAATTACATTGTTCCCGGCAACTTTGATGGGCAGTTGCATGCGACCAGGCGGCACATATCTTATGCTCGAACAGCAGTGTGAAAACGCTGGCACGGCCTCTGCATTAATCAACTGTTTCGGTCTGATATTTGGCAGCTTTGGCATGATGATTGTTTCTCTCACAAACAACAATCCTGTATTCATCATCGGTTTACTCAACGTAACGATTGGTATTGTTTGTGTGTGTGCGTGGGTCTTCGTTCAGTGGAAAATGACTTCTAAACCAATTGCAATTTAATGGTGTAATCAGCGGACTTTTTGTTTTTCTTTGAAAGAGGGTGGGCCCCGCCTTAAATTCAATAAGATGGCGCTTCTGAAGCATATGAGATTATTGGCTGAAGAAACAATTCATACCACTTCTCCAGGAGTGAGATTTTGTGAGAATCTGAGAGCGGTTTATGCAATGCTCCAAATTAATGGGCCCAGGTTGCACTGGAAAATCCCTTTTGGACATTGTACTAATAATGGATTGATATTGGCAATTAGGTCGTGGGAAGTGCGAAACCAAACGATATTTTTTGATAGGTAAAATGGTTACAGGTGCACCGCGAGAAATAATGGAAGGAAGTGGACGGAAATATGGTCGACGACCATGACAGACGATACAAATGGATCGTACTATTTATCACATCGATTGGTGCCATGATGGCACCGCTCGACGGCTCAATTGTGAGCGTCTCTCTTCCTGCCATAACTACTACATTGAAAATGGACTATGCTCTCGTCATCTGGGTACCGACGGGTTACTTAGTTACTTTAGCAGTACTTCTTCTCATAATCGGTAGATTGTCGGACATACGCGGAAGGAAATCAATTTTCATAGCTGGGTTTTCAATTTTTGTTTTGGGGTCATTTCTCTGTAGCATAGCTCAAACGGGTCTCCAGCTAATTCTCTTCAGGATTCTGCAAGGAGCTGGTGGTGCGTTTATAGCTTCGACTTCCACCGCGATCGTTACTGATGTTTTCCCGAGCAATGAGCGAGGAAAGGCATTGGGAATAAACATCATGGCCGTTTATATTGGCGGAGCTATTGGCCCAACCCTAGGTGGCATTTTAACCCACACATTTGGATGGCGCTCGATATTCTGGGTAAACATACCGATCGGACTTCTTGTAATATTTTTGTCCCTCTTAAACCTCAAAGAAAGTAAGAAGAGCTCGCCAGGAGAACCATTTGATGTCATCGGCGCGATAATGTTTTCTATTGGACTTGTGAGCCTGTTGATCGCTATGACTTTTGGAGAAATGATTGGATGGACATCGCTGCCTGTTATCGCCCTTTTCACTCTTGCGTTTACATCTTTTGCTCTTTTCGTACCAATAGAGGTGAAAAAGGGTGAGAGTGCGATGTTTAATCTTGCACTCATCGTTCACAATAGATTGTTTGCAGCCGCTAATATCTCTGCTTTAATGAATTATACGGCATTTTTTGCAATTAGTTTTACGATCTCTTTCTACCTCCAAAAAGTCTTACTGCTATCTCCCATGCAGGCTGGGTTAGTCCTTCTTAGCACGCCAGTTGCAATGACGATTCTGACTCCAATCAGCGGATGGGCTTCCGACAAGATTGGCTCAAGAATTCTGAGTACCACTGGGATGCTTGTTATTGTGATTGGTCTTTTGCTGCTCAGTACCTTGAATCTTAACTCCTCTCCGATGGTTGTCATCACGTACTTGTTGATCGTTGGTTGTGGAATGGGGCTCTTCTCTGCCCCAAATACAAGTGCTGTTATGGGTTCCGTCGGGAAAAAGTATCTTGGCGTGGCCTCAGGCATGATCGCAACGATGAGAACAACGGGGATGTCGCTGAGTCTGGCAGTGACAGGCGCGGTCATAGCGACAGTCGCTTCTTCTCAAGTAGTCACCAATCTATTTGCTGGTGCGAACCCTTCTGAGGTAGCGATAGAGTCTGCCGCCTATGTGAATGGAATGAGCCTTGCCTTCATAGTATGCGCGGGGATCGCTGCTATTGGAGCCATTTTCTCCCTATTAAGGGAATCTGCAAAGCCAACTTCTGGCAAAAGTCCGATCGTGGAAAAGAAGGAATGAAGAAGTCATTTTGAATGTGTGGGCATTATCAATGGCAATGAGGTGCATTCCATCTGCTGATTTCCAAAAATGGAAGTGTGGATTATGCCTCGTACGGTAGACGATCCCATCAGCTAGGTCAACGGGTAGATGCTTCCCTTTCGAGAACGGCCGAAAAGATCTCTTTGCCAATTGAGCATTCTCAACGTGCCCTTGATTGAACGCGTGGCTCAATGAGTGTCCAAAGCCAGTCCGCAAATTCCCTCGGATTCTTAGTCTGGATCAGGACCTCACCAGGACCTCTTATTCGGGTCACAAGTCCTTCTCCGCTCAGAACGGTTTCCTTGATGCCTCCGAATTTCTCAACTTTATAGGAGCACGAATCGCTGAAGGCGACAAGATGAAAGTTATCGACGATTAGTTCTTCTTCAGACTTCAAAACATGCCTATCGATCGCTCCGAATGTGTTGATGAAGAGATCACCCATACCGGTCGCCCTTATCATAAATAGACCTTGGCCAAAAAGGCCCTTTGTAAAGCCTTCCCATTTGACATCCAGATCAACAGTAGGGGACGATGCGACATAAGATTCTTTGCGTATGATCCAGCCATTCATTCCACTGAGTTTCAGATGCTCTATATCGCCTATCGGTGCGGAGACGAAGGCGACTTCCCCAGGGCCACCTCTCGCAGTGAAGTCTGTAACCCAAAACGATTGACCGCCGAGTACCTTAAGAGCCAAAGAGCCAAAAACTCCTGATCTTGCTCTCGTATGCACCTCGATATTTGAACTCATATACGTCATCGCGCCAGACTCGCCTACGACCGTTTCCCCATCTTGTAACTTGATGAGTACCATCGAATACGACGGCTTGTATTTCACTTCATATTCCATACTTACCACTCACCATTTAGGCGTGGTCTATTTATGCTCTTTATTAATAAATTAAACTTCTTGTTCAGGGCCGGAATGGAATTTTACTATATGCAGGGATTTTGCGACATTTTGATTTCTTTTCAAACGAGACTTTCGAAACAGACAAGTTCATTTTCTTCCCAATTTTCATGGTGACCCGTAGGAATAATCTTCTGTGAGATTTTCAGGATCAACGAATAAATGTTATGTCACAGTTGCTTCCCATTACTCTGGTATCCGTGCCATACATTATAAATAAACAGGCCCGAAAGAATTCTTTTCGAGTCAATGAGCTCGAAGTACCAATTAGAATTGACCCATTGCACGGTCAATAATTTTTCATTCCAGAAGGAAATTGGAGTTTCGACTATGGATCATGTGATATTTGCTTGGAAACTCGCCAGTATTGAAAGGACGACATAGACAGTCAAGCGCAGAGGTTTTGTTCTCGGGTCGAACATTTATTAGCGGTCTCTCATCACAAGATTGTGGAGGTGGAATTTCCATCGTGATATTCTGGATCATTATTCGTCAGAAAGGGTTCCTTTTTGGCTACCAATGTATTTTGGAAATTGCTTTATGATATTACTTGAAGATAGCCATTTAGTGAAATTCGGAAAGATTGAAAAGGGAAGCGATTAATGACCTATAGGCTGATATAGGAGCACTACGGGCGATGTTTTGATGTAATGAAGAGATAATGGAGGCAAAAAGAATTGTTCCTCGACGACCCGATTATCGGCAATCTGACGGTACTTGACCTCATCGCATTTTTTATTGTTCTCGTCTTGTCAGTCGTTCTCGCGAAGAGCGTCTACGCCCTGATCAGAAGGATCCTTGACATCAGAATCACAAAGAAACGTTCGAAGATGATCGCAAAACTCGCTCAATATTCAATTATCATCCTCGGCCTCTACGTCGGATTCTGGGAAATCCTCGAATTGGATATCTCAGCGTTTCTTGTCTCCCTTGGTGTCATTGGTATTGCTGTTGCCCTCGCATCGCAGCAGGTTATACAGAACGCATTTGCTGGTATCCTAATATCCATTACGAAGCCCTTCGAAATTGAAGACTGGGTTGAAGTTGGAGGCATGCCGGCCACCGGATTATGTCGTGTAAAAGATGTCAACCTCATCAACACGGTCATGCGAGACCTAGACGGACGAATTCTGTACATTCCCAATTCTTTCTTGATTGGAAATAAATTGATCAATTACACAAAGGGGGGTTTTGTGGCCTTAACCGTACCCGTGTGGATTTCGAAGGACGAAAATATCGACCGCATCGCGAGAATCGTGATGGATGAAGCAGACAAGAATGATTTCATTTTACCTCACGTGTTCGGAGAAGAAAAATCAAGAATCAACAAGCTACTTGAACTCCCCCGTGTTAGAACATTATTTGAGGGTAAGATCGACATGACTTTCTTCAATCCACAGGTCAATGTTGTCGAGATCCAGGGGACAAGGACGAAACTGGCGGTAAAAATTTGGATTAGGGAAATCAACAAGAAGGATGAAATTATCTCGGCTTTTCTAAAAAATTTACGCGAAAGATTTGAAAGAGAGGGCGTTAAGCTCGTCGACATTTAATCCCATCTTGTGATAAACCATATATTTTTTTTCACTGATGAGCAAGTATTGAACATTCTATGCAGCATGAGAAGATCGCCAAGTGTGCACCTATTACATTCTACGGAATGCCTTCTTGATCTTGAATCGCGACTCAAATCGACGAAACACTCGAGCCGCTACGAAGATAACTACATTCTTGCCAACTAACAACACAGCGAACAGAATTAATAATGGTCACTGCATGTCATAATCTTGCAATGGATGTCCTTAACAATTTTGTCTTTCTTTTCGCTGGATTTACCGCCGTCTATTTTGGAGGCAGATATCTCGTTGATGGCGCAGCCAAGCTTGCCAACGCAATCGGGGTGAGACCGTTCATTATCGGAACGACCATCGTTGCTTTCGGGACATCCTCGCCAGAATTCTTCTTAGGCGTTGTGTCGGGTTTGCGGGGTGTATCAACAGTCTCTCTTGGTAATGTTATAGGTGCGAATGTATCGAACGTGACTCTTATTCTAGCTCTCTGCGCAATTGTCTCTCCTATAGTCATAAGGTTTGAAATGGTCAGACGCGAAGGGCTTGTGGCACTTTTAAGTACGGTACTCTTCCTAGCACTTGCGCTTGATGGCCAAATTTCGTTTCTTGACGGATTATCGATGATCGTCTTGTTCTTTTTAGCACTTCTTATCTTAATTGTGTCAATGAGGGGAGAGAAGCCAAGCGACGCGATCAGCATGGAATACAGAGACATCTGTGCTCCATGCCCCAAGCCTTCGAGAAGTGTGCTTGTACTGCTAATAGGGCTTCTGATCCTGCTTATTGGGTCGCAAGTCTCAATTGATTCTGCTGTGGATCTTGCGAATGCTCTTGGGGTCAGCAACTTTCTCATCGGCCTTACGATTGTCACCATTGGAACCACCCTCCCCGAAATGACGGTGAGCATCATCGCTGCTTTCAAGAAGGGAACGGACATCGCGTTAGGAAACAGCTTCGGCTCTGTTATTTTCAACACGCTCGTCGTTGCAGGAATGGGGGGAATCTTTCAAGACCTGCCGCTCACCAAAATGTTATTGGTCACAGGCGTCATTCCGCTCGTTTTGTTCACAATTTTAGTATTCTTCGTGTTAAAACGCCACGAAGGCATCAATAGAAGATATGGTGCTATGCTTTTATTCTTATATGGGATCTTTCTGGCCATCAATCTTACCTTCGACTAATGTATTCAAGTCTTTTTTGGAATCATTGGTTTATATTTTTGTCTTCAGCCATTAGCACATTATTGTAGCATATGGACATGGAATTATGCAAAGTCAAACTGGATCTTACCCTATCTATTTAAGAACTCCTAGGTACTGGCACTTCCGTCTTCTTTGATTCAAAATTTTGAAGAAAGTCCATGTAGGCTGGAAAAGAAATTTGGAATCTCATGGGTGTTCCAGCCATTTGCGAAGAGGGTATTCGTCGCGGGAGGATAGGTTAATTACTCGCTCGATGATATTGCATATGAATGATCTCAAGGGACGACGCAATCCAGCTGGTAAGGAAATATATATTGAAAGATAACAATCTGAAGCATATGACAGCGGTCGGTGCAATCATGAGGGAGTTGGCGGCGAATCTCGGAGAAGATCCTTTGAAATGGGAGGTGACGGGAATTCTCCACGACATCGACTTTGAGACATGTGATACTCCTTCAAATCACACTCTTAAAGCAAAAGAGCTGCTCCAAGGAATCGTTGATGAGGAAATCATCAACGCGATTTTGGCTCACAACTACGAGTACACATCTGTTATGCCAGATAATAAACTCAAGAAAGCTCTTATCGCATCTGATGCCGCCTCGGGTCTAATCGTCGCATGTGCGCTAGTTATGCCATCGAAAAAGCTCGAGGAGGTGAAATTAGAAACGCTTCTCAAGAAATATAGATCAAAGGACTTCGCCAGAAATGTAAGTAGGGAGAGGATTGCAATGTGTGAACAATTGTGCCTCCCTATCGACCAGTGCCTGCAAATTGCTCTGAATGGAATGAAAAGAGTGCATGAGGAACTGGGACTTTAGCAACTTGTCGTGGTAGTCTCTGAGAAATGTCCCCGAATGTGCTCAGACTCGTTCTACTGCGTCTGAGCAATATATGGATCTGGAGCATTCTTTTCTTGCTCTGGGGGTTAATTTATCCTCGGGTTGATGTGCGCCCCACAAGGTTTTCTATTTATTCTCGATGTCCTCTCTTTTTTGTTCCAACCCGTTTACTGGATTGGCGTGAAGCTGTAGTCCCATCCATGCTATCTTGGCCTTGCGAAAAACGCGCAAAACCATTACCACTAAATTCGCCCCGTTTGATTTCAAATTTAAAGAGATCTGGACGCGAGTAGTGGCCGAGGGTATCAAAGTAAGCTTTCGTCAGCCCCCTATCCTCCGCTGCCAGGTCGGCGTAGAGGATCTCTTCCCTGTTAAAAACAGGGCCTGCCATGATGACTCCTGCTGGATTTGCTATGAAGCTCCCACCTGCAGCGACGTTAAAATCCCTACAATCCAGAGGCATCACGTCGTCAGGAATATACTGGCCCACGCTGATCACGAAAACTTGATTCTCGAACGCGTATTCTCTGATTGCATGTTCGATATCGCAGGAGTGAGGGGGATCTCCATCCTTCCATCTTCTCTTATCCCCTGGGTGATGTTCCATAACCCACCAACCAGGCCATAGAGCGCAGTGTATTTCCTCTCCTAATGCTGCCATCGCAGCCTTTTGAAGCGTCATGTGGTGCTCATAGCAGACCAGACCCCCAATCCTCCCGATCGGCGTATCGAACACTGCGATGTCTTCGGCACTCCCCATCCCCCAGATCATCCTTTCTGCATGCGTTGGCATAATCTTCCTATGGCGGCCGAGGAGCTTTCCATCGCTGTTAATAAACAGAATTGTGTTGTACAGCGTGGAGCTCCCCTTCACATCACTCATTTCACTGCAACCCATAACCGTAATGATAGCTGCTTCTCTCGAGGCCTCACATAGTAGGTCAACATCAGGACCAGGAACTTCTACTGAATTCTTCTGGTACTCTACCATCCACTTTGACCATTTAGAAATCGGCAAAATACCACGCCAGTATGGATAGCCAGGGACGAATGTTTCCGAAAAGACAACGAGCCTAGCACCGGCCTTTCCAGCCATCTCGATTGTTTTGCATGCTTTATCGATTGTCGCCTCCTTATCCATAAAGACTGGCGATACCTGAGCTGCAGCAACTCTGACTTTCTCTTCCATTGGTATCACGTCTGAGCTCAAATAATGGAAAATCAGGTATTATTCCCTTCCTCACCAGAGATACGAAATCATTTTTCTCTTATCTTTTCCACGTTTTGCAGATCCACTGATCGTAAAAATCACTCATCTCATTTTGAAACAGTTCCGCTTTCCTCCCCTTCTCTTCTGACCACTGCCTGATCAATGAGGCTTCTCTTTCAGTCCCTGTTGTAATAATCGTGTGCTCCGTCAGCGAGAGGATCTCATTAACAATTCTTTTCCATAGAAGAGAATTAAATGGCGTGATCTCCCCTGCCATAAGAATGAGTCCGTATCCTGCGCTTCTAACGAATCTGGATGCAAGGGACGCGTCAATGCACATTGTTTCTTCGGGTAGTAACCTACCTGCACGGAGACCACAAGATAGGAGTGAAGGGTCATTATCGAACGAAATAACTGCCATGCCCATCGTTCTCGCAACCATTGAACCAATACCTGTACCACACGCGGCATCAAGGCAAACATTACCCCTCACGTCTACCCACTCTTCCTTTATAATTTGTAATAAATTCTCGACACGGTTCTGCGAGAAGTCATCAAGGGCCGGCGCTGTATTTCGCATCAACATAAGTGAATAGTATTCCCTTACAGCTGATTCCCATTCGGATTGTCTTTCCTGGTAAATCTCAATATCGATTTGTTCGAGTTTATCAAGGAGTTCTTCCGAGACATTTCTGTAAGTGAAGCTCCCAGCAACCCACCCGTCATCCGTTTCTAGTGCAACGGCGATCGGCCACTCATTTTCATTAATGACCAATCGTCCCCTCGTCGATGGGAGATTGACTAGATCATTGGTGAATTGCGGTTCGATGAGCCTGTCAAAGCTCGGTTCAATGAACTTAACTTCATCTAGATCGAGGAGGAGTGCTGCTCGCATGGCTCTTCACCTGCTAGCGCGTAACATATCCGAGGGTCATATTGAATCCCGCCACTTATCAGCGCAATCGATTGAACAAGTAATGAAGTTTTCACAATGAATCTGTTCTTTTCTTCAAAATCAATCAGAACATTAATATCCGCTCGGGGGTATGATTTATCAAGACGGATTGAAGCAAAAGAAGTTAGCTGAAAATGCAAGAAACGATCGCAACTCCTACTGCGGGGATGCGATAAAGCTCAGGAGGAGAATTTGTGAGAGTCGTCAATATGTACGCGGAGGTGGATGCCTCCAAATGCACTGGTTGCCAGACGTGTGAAAAGGTTTGTCCAACGCTTTCAATCAGAGTCACGAAAATTGACGGAAAGAAGAAGGCGCAAGTCGATTTGGACACATGCGTTGGTTGTGGCGCATGCTCTGAAAGATGCCGGTTTAGAGCTGTCAGCTTGAAAGATCTTAGCCATCCGAGGGTTTTGGCAATTGATGTCGAATCAGTCGACAGAATCAAGATCAAGGAGCTATGCCTGAAAGCGAGGCTGCACCCTGAGCAGGTCGTATGTTTCTGCACGGGGACAAGGGCGGAGGAGGTTGCTGCGGCGATTCTTCACGGGGCCTCGTCCCCTGAAGAGGTCTCAAGGACAGTTGGGGCAAGAACGGGCTGTAAAGTCGAATGCATTCAGCCGATTCTTCGTTTGCTCATTGCCGCCGGGAAAGATCCGAAACCTATTGAGGGAGGGTGGCAGTGGTACGGTCTAACGCCGACACTTTGGGACATTCCGGAAGAAGTGATCAAAGAATACTCCTCGAGAGGATTTTATTTTGAGGAAGACAAGGCGATTTTCAGGAAGCTCCTCGATTTGGCAGAAAAAGGGGGTGAATAGCGTGTCACCGGAACTGCATGCTCCAGTTAGACCTCTCCCACCTAAACCGTCTAGGTACGGTCCCGACCCCTCGATGATCCGGATCAGAGCGGCAGATCTGAAAAACATGGTCTCCATCGGTGTGAGAGAGCTTTTTTCAGGATTTCCAGAGGCGGTGTACCCTTCCGAAAAAGGGATATCGACTGTGAGGGAGGCGACGGAGGAAGCGCTCAGCAAGGTCGACATGTCGATGATCAAGCCAGGCGACTCGGTTAATATCCTTGGTTCTCATCACGGCTTCACGATCCTGGGCGGAGAGCCATACGCCGAAATGCTCAAGGCGACGAGGGATTTCATTGTGGAGGAGACAGGCGCCGAGGACATCAGACTCAGAGCTGGTGTCGGTCTCAGATTTAGAGAATCGGACGAGTACATCGAACGATTCCATCTTGATGAGTATTTCGATGGGAAGGCAATCGGCGTTGCACCAATCGACGAGGGGATCGCGATCGAAACGGAGATTGGGACGCTCTATGGTTTGAAAAAGTGCTATGATGCGAAATGGATCGTCCACGCTCACAACAGCGATGTCAGGGAGATACACTTTCACAGGCATGTTGACAGAGCGGTCAAGCCATTTGGCATGTCGTATGCAAGAATCGAAACGCGGTCTACATATCACCATAATCTAGGCCCTAGAGGCGCAAATTTCGCGGCAAGAGCGATCTTTAACTCTCAATTTATACAGAAGAAGTGGACGTTCGCGACATTCCTGCGACCAACACCTGCAGGAATCATCGGCGTCGATGCAGATAACGACCTTTTCAGGCTCGATCGAAGAATCGCGATCGATAACTTTAGGTATTATGGCAAGATTTTGACGCTCCTTGGCAAAATCAGGGAGTGCATCGCCGTACTTGATTTCCAGGCACCGATTCCTTACGTGTTTTCAGCGGGAATGATCTTTGCGAATTTTTCTGCTTCAAGCGTCGACATTTTCGATTTAGATAACCCCCTTCCTGGTTATACATGGTACACCGAATCGTTCTATGGCAGGGATGAAAAGCCAATTATTCCAGAAGTTGCCCCTATTAATCCGGCTATCAAAGCACTCATCATCAACTACGCCTGGGGAGGTTATCCTAGTGTCTTCTGGGCCAAGAAGATACCGACGATTGTCGTCGGCGAATGGCAAGCGGATGTCTTCAGAAAAGACCCACAAAACGTGGAATTCATGAAACATGCACTCATTGCTGAGGATCTGGAATCAGCGATTGAAATGGCAATGCGAATCACAGGCACAGACAAGATACTTGCCTTCGACGGTGCACCCGGTGCAATCAACTTGAGCAAGTCGCTTGCCCTCGATCTGATCAACATGGCCCCGGACGTCGATCGGGAGGTCGAGGGTACGCTTCTGCCGAAATGGTGCAAGCAGCGGGGAATCTCATTTGCAACAAATGAAATCCTGGCGGCAAAGTGAGTCGAAAGTGAAGGACATCAGGGATTCGCTGTTCGGAGACGTCCCTAACAAAAAAGTGAGTGCCCGCATATGGGCAAACGAGAGCGGTGTGGTTGTTGGGATTGGACGGATGACGCAGGCAGCGGCGAAGATTGGCGTTTCTATTGACGTGAAATTGCGCGATGGAGACGAGATTTCTTGCAAAGGAACGATCGCGATCGTCGAGGGCACACCAAAGCAGATATCGGTTGCAGAGGATGAGCTGATCGGTACGATTGCCAAGACCTCAGGTGTTGCGACGGCTGCGCGGAACGCGGTAAGGCTTGCTGGGGAAAGGGTTAGAATCGTTTCTGGGGGTTGGAAAAAAATGCCAATCCAGATCAAAGAAGAAATCAGAGAGGCACTCAGACTGGGGGGTGTTGGGATTAGGATTAGCGAAGAGCCGTTTGTGTATTTAGACAAGAATTATATCCGAATTTTTGGTGGTATCTCTCAGGCTCTGAGGGCCGCTTCGCGTTTCGCAGACCGAATTAAAGTCGTGCAGATAAGGGGGGAAACTGGGGTTATCTCAGATGAATCTATAGAAGCGGTGAATCATGGTGCGGCGATTATTATGGTGGATACGGGGGAAATAAAGGACCTGGTTGCGGTTATTGAATCACTCAAAAAGGCCCGCATGAGAGATCGAGTCAAGGTCGCATTTGGAGGAGCGATCAAATTAGAGGAGATTCCCAAACTTGCGGAAACTGGTGTGGACATTCTTGATATTGGTAGGGCTCTGATCGACGCACCGATGTTGGATATCAAATTTGATGTGAGTGTGGCTTCAAATGAAGGTTAATCTTCTGGGAAAGACGGAACTATGGATAAGAAATGTGAAGCTCGATGATGTGAATTTGGGTGAGGCTGCCGCAGCCGTTGCGAGTGTCTTGGGATTGAGCAGAGAGGAAATTCTTGTGACCGACGTTTCAGATAATCATCTGGCCTTGGATATTTTAAGGAAGGAGATTGAGGCAGAGCGTATTTTCGGAAAGAGGGCGGAATTGCTCCGTGCTCTTTCGAATGTGCCCGGAATAAATGTATCGGAAAAAACAAGCATTCATTCAGAGGGAATTCTCGGGTTCATCGATCTCGACGAAGAAATTGCAAAGCAAGCCCTTCAAAAGTCGACCGAAATGGTTGAAGAGATCACGAGCAGAATCAGAAAGAGGTGCATCGTTTTTCCGACGGGGGAAGAAGTCAAAAAAGGTACGATCAGGGATACGAACTCCCCTTACATCAAATCTCGTCTTGAGGCAGAGGGGTTCTGCGTCGATATTGGCAATGCGCTAAATGACGATGTCGATGAGATCGCTACCGCGATCAACAGCGCGATCGACGCGGGTTACGGGGTCGTGATTACAACTGGTGGTGTAGGTGCAGAGTCGAAAGATTGCACAGTCGAAGCGCTGAAGAGGGTTGATCCTCATGCTGCAACTCCCTATGTCGCAAAATATGAGAAAGGGATGGGTAGACATGCAAAAGACGGCGTGAGGATTGGTACAGGACGAGTCGGAGAAAGCCTCCTCGTGACCCTCCCTGGTCCACACGAAGAAGTGGAAATCCTGATGGAAATTCTTATATCATGTATCAAGAGGGGAGAAAATAAGTATGGAATTGCTGCTGAGATCGCCAGAGCACTCAGGGAAAGATACGTACAAAACACTAAGTTGGATGGTCACCGGAGGCATCAAGTAGGTCAGTGAGGATATCTGACAAGAGAATATCGAAACCCGCGGAGCGCTCTCACCTTTTGTTCCTCAATCCAATTTTCGAGTCCTATCTCCTTCATTCTCTTTCCATCTGCGATGAGGAGTGGGTACCGCTTTGCGAGTTTCTCGATGTGTTGGCATGGGAAGCTCTCACACAAGGGGCAAGCAATGATCCTCTTCTCTCTCGCACACTTTCTTATTGGACAATCTGGTGGCCCCCCGAAGTCGCGTCTACAGGAACAATCAAATGATGCGAGCTTTTGCAGAAAGTTCCAGAACGGCGGAAAGGATTCCCTCATCTCTGGATCGTACTGATAAAAATCATCAAATCCTTCGTCGTGCAAAATCTCGATCAATGCTTTCGATCTCACCGGTACTTCAGCTCTCTGGGCGCAGAGACCACAATAGAGACCGCAGTAGGCGACATGATCTAGATCAGAATCGCTGACCATTAATTATCCATATGCGATCTTGATTGAAGACCTTTCGGTCATTCGAAATGATGCGGTCTTCACCAATGTCATAGAGAGAATGGGTCGCAAACGAACGTGAGAAAGGGACACTTGCCGCCGAATCCTTTAGGCTAAGGCACGGACCATTTGACCCAGTTCTGTACCGTGAGACGGTGATTATCGTATATTTTTCCTGGAAGGTAGCTTCTGCCCCTTCTCTATATTGACTTTCTTGTCCAGTAGTGCATTCGGGCCCATTTTCTGCGAACTGCGATGAAATTGCAACTTCGATCATCTCAATGGTCTTCACTGATTCAGACTTTATGGGTAGTGAATCATTCAAGTCCTCTTCGATATTAATCATCTCTTCGAAATAAACTGCTAAACTGATGCCATTTGTTGTAAGAGCTATTGTCCCATCAATATCTGTCCGTAAGACTGTGACATTGTGGTCTGATAGCCTCGCGAGCGTTTCAGGTGAGGGATGGCCATAAGGATTATCAGCTCCGACCATGATGATTCCGATTTCCGGTGTTGTCGCATCGAGGAACTCATCTGACGTGGAGTATTTGCTCCCGTGATGGGCAACTTTTAGGACCTCGATGTCTAATTCTGAGGGGAAGTCGACCAAAAGCTTTCTCTCGATATTATTTCCGATATCCCCTGTTAGTAGAAAATCTACTTCGGAATATGACATTTTTATGACGATGCTTGCGCTGTTGGAATCAGGCGCATCTTTGTCGATGTGAAGAACGAGAAAATCAACGAGTCCGCTTATCGGAATTCGATCCCCCGGGTCGATAGTCTCGTCCGTGATGATCGGGCACCCCTCTTCAAGCATCGCCGATGCAAATTTGTTGTATGTTGTTGTTGCTTTGACATATCCTGGATGATAGACGCCTAAGACATCGAAGTTCCTGAGGACTTCGTCAGCCCCTCCGATATGATCTTCATCGGGATGAGTCAGAATGAAAGCATCAATCGATGTTACATTTCTGGAATGTAGATAATTGACGAGTTCCGCAGCTCTTTCGTCGGGCCCTGCATCGATGAGAACAGTTTTTGAATCGGGTGTTTTGATGAGGATCGCATCGCCTTGTCCGACATCGACAAATGAAACTGTCAGATTCTCTTGAGTTGTCCCCTCGATCGGGACAAAAACTCTGTCCTTGTAAATAAGAATGTACGGCTTCCTATCATCTGGGATCTCGAACTTTAGGGCGATTGAAATCCTCTTGAAAGGGTCTAGATCCCTTGCTAATCCATATTCAGGATATTGACATCGATATAATTCGTTATGATCGATTTTTAGGGAAAACTCGCTAGTGTTAATTTGTATCGGCTCTAGGGCCTTGTTACTTAAAAAAATATTGAGCCAAAGCGTTCGCATAGATGGCGACATGCTCGCATTTTCAAATCTCTTCTCGATAATGGAAATAACTTCTGGGTTCTCGACCTTAATGGAATGAGTCACCTCGCTATGACCGCCTTCGGAATCCTCTGCGACCAGTTTGACTTGATAATCCCCAGGGAATCGGTAGGAATGTGAGACAATGCTAGATCCAGTTGTATTCTGGCCATCCCCAAAACTCCAATGGAAAACCATAGTATTGAGGTTAGGATCGTAGGAAGAAGAAGCGCTGAATTCGGTTACGACATCACACCATGAAATCTTTGGCGCATCGAGTTTCAGTACTGGAGGCTTGTTTGGTGCCCTGAGAGCATCTGGAAATGGAACATCGCTACAACTTCTCTCGAGGATAATTTCATCGTTTGAAAAGCGAATGTTTGCTGTGAGAGTTCCGTTCCGGCTATCACTTTTCTGAATCACGGTATATGGTATTTGCCATACATATCCATGGATAAATGTATGATCTGGCAAGATATGGGTAGAAAAATTATTTGCCTCAACCCTGAACGACGTCTTATAGAGGGAGACCAGAAAGTCGTCTAGTATTTCGAGATCAACACTCCCACCAACCACAATGCTCTTGCCGTTTGTGTCCGCGAGGACAAAATAGACAATGAAGTGATCAGTCGCTGCGAATAGACCGAATCTTTCTATACGGTCTGGATGACCTTCAGCTGAAAGACTTGCGAAGCTTGCGCTTATTATGGAAATGATTGATATTACGAAAAGCCAAAATCTAATCCTCCTCTTTCGCACATCCCATCCCTTTCTGATATGCGTTGCGTAATCACTATATTTCTGTTCTGCATTTTTCTTTTTTGCTGGAGTTTATGGCCTTGACAATAAAAGACATCTTTGAATCGAAGCGTTGGGGAACACATATTTGTCAATTTTATGAAGAACGCAATGAATTTGTTGACCTTGTTTCACAATATATTGGCACTGGCCTCACGAGAAATCAATACTGCCTGTGGATATTGGAGAACCGTTCTTCTGAAGAGGAAATGGTTCATGTATTGCAACATAATCTTTCGGGTTTTGATGGTTTTGCTAGGCATGGGCAGATCGAGGTCACTTCTCAAGAAACGATCAACGAGGAAGTTAGGGAGCCAGGATTGTCATCGCATGCAAATCTACGACGATACATCCAAGGCAAAATGGATTCATGCCTGCTCAGGGATTTCGAGGGAATAAGGATATCGATTACAGTTGAAAGCGTGGAAGGGAAGGGGTTCGAAGAAGTTGCAGAAAACGAAAGGGTCATTCATGAATTGATGACTGGCAGGAAGATGATCGCTCTCTGTTCT
>JARYLV010000023.1 GCA_029907465.1 Methanomassiliicoccales archaeon | reverse complement strand
CCCTCTGTGCTGCAGTCATGTTCCCAACGATTGCAAACCAAAGCATGACGAGTTCGAATATCGTAAATTGCATCGTCTCAAATCCAATCGCTTCCGATCCTAAAAAGGCCAAACCCCATTGAACAAGTGGCGCGAAGAACAGGATAACGATTCTATCAGCCCTTCCAAGCAGTCCACTATACAGTCTCCCCGCGCCGACGGCTTGTGCCTGAGTACCCATATAACTAGTGAGGAGGACACCTATAATGGCAAGAATTCCAATATATGGATTGCACCACGGGCTCACCGCGATCAATCCTATCATCACAACGTCAGCGTACCGATCGAGGACATGATCGACAAAATCACCGCTCCTTGACGCCTTTCCAGACAAACGGGCAACTTTCCCGTCCAGAGCGTCAAAAAAACCGTTTAGAATTATGAGGATCGAGGTCGCAATCAGGAGGTAGTTAGCCCAATAGCTGAAATAAACGGAAACTCCTGCAGCAACGGCGAACAAAAACGCGACCCAAGACAAGGTATTTGGATTAACATGGCGGAACGCCTTTGCGAATGGATCGAGAACGACCTCAGCGTTGTTTCTGAAAGATTCTAGAACCAGTTTAGAACCTCCTCGCTCCAATCGATATTCCCATATGCGTACTTTTCTCTTTCTCCAGCCAAAATTTCCAAAATGCAGGCCGCAACCTCCTCAGGTGATCGCGATGTTGTGTCGATCTCGTACACCTCGTTTGATCGTTCAAGAGATTCGATAAGAATGACGTCGCACGCCTCAGCCTCCATGTTCTCCCTCACCTTGGGTTCGCTCCAGCCAAGACCTCTCAACCTCATACCAAGAGTAGAGGGGCGACATCTGAGCACGATGATCATATCAATGAGATCTGGGTCAATCAGGTGAGAGAGATGTCCAATGATAAATACGACATTCTCCCTCTGGATCTTTCTCCTTAACACTTCATCGAGCCTTGAGAGATCGACTTCAAACGTATCCCTTTCCGCATCAAACCCGCAAATGATGTCCTCTCCTTTTGCAAGATCGCCGATTTCGATGACTTCAAACCCCTTTGACCTGAGAATTGCACCAGCGGAGCTCTTGCCCGTCCCTGGCGTACCAGTAACTGCTACGGCCACAATTGAACATCTGCAGTCTGATTATTAATCATTTTTATTCATTGCAGTCTCTTTCTAAACACCAGAGTATAGTCGGCCCAGTGCCAGGAGGATCTGTCTCCTGGCAGAGGGTGGAGGTATCCCCGGGGGCCTTCCCCAAAAAAACTCGCGGGTTGAGCGGCGGGTTGTTGGCAAGACACTTGAACCAATCTATAAAAACCGTAGGATAGCATGCTATAGCAATCCTTAAATAGGAATATAATCAAAAAGGGAATTTCGAAAGACCTGAATTATTGTCGTGAAAAGACACTCCAATAATTTTGTCTAAGCGATCGAAAAAGTGGGATTTTAAAAAGGCATCAGTTTTTCCTTGTGTGATTTTGCGAACGAGTGTTATCGGACGCCCGACCTGAAATGCGATGTCATACGAGACGTCCATTAAAATCAAATTCTCCGCTGGAGCTATGCCGAAATCGATAGGCTCACCTTCTAATGCTCTCTTGACCTCTTCGATCGACGCCTTTCCCGATGCGACCATCACCATAGATGAGACGATCTTCCTCACCATGTTCCACAAGAAATCTCTTGCGACGAAGTCGATTGCGACGTAACTCCCATATTCACTAGAAGTGATCTTATCAATGATCCTTATCGTTGATCGACCATCATATCTGCAGAATTGCCGGAAATCGTGCTTTCCCTCGAAGAGTGCTGCGCACTTCACCAGGCGATCGATGTCGATATCAGAATTCAATAACCAGTAGCGATACCAGCGTGATTTAGCGCGTCTTGGAGAGAAGTCGATCGGTGCTTCGGCGACCGCGTAGAAATAAAGATTCTCCGCGACAGAATTCAAGGCCTGAAGAAGTTCACTCTTCCGAAAATCCGTATCAAAGGCGAACACGTTGCCGAGAGCACTCACACCCCGATCCGTCCTGCTCGCCGCTTTGAATCGCGCAGATTTTTCATTCTCGATCGCATTGATTTCCTTCAACGCCTTGATGATTTCTCCTTCAACAGTCGGTAGATCTGGTTGTCTCTGAGAGCCAGCGAAAAGTCTACCGTCGTAAGCCGTTTTAACAGCCGCTCTCCAGACCACGACAGGATTAAGTAAGAAACCGGTAATAAGCTTTCTGGGAAGACTCATGCCACAATTCAGAGTGGTCCTGGTCAATCCGAAGAACGACGGGAACATAGGGGCGATTGCCAGAGCAATGGGTAATTTCGATTTCGATGACCTCTATCTAGTGAGTCCATGCCAGATCACTGAAGAAGCATATAAGAGGGCGAAACACGCCGTTAACGTTCTAGAAAATGCAAAGGTCGTTGAGACGCTTGAAGATGCCCTCAGGGATTGTTCACTGGTCGCTGGTACGAGCGGTGTTACGACGCCGAGTGAAAAGAATTTCATGAGAATCCCGATGACACCAAGAGAATTTGCTGAAAAGACGAAAACGAGCGAGGGGCGAATCGCCATACTTTTCGGAAGGGAAGATTATGGGCTTTCCCAAGAGGAGTTGATGAGATGCGACATCCTCGTTCATATCCCAGCAAGTCCGCAATACCCCGTCCTTAATATTTCTCACGCGGCAGCTATCATATTTTATGAATTGTTTCTTATCGGAGCTAGATCCTTCGCGCCAACTGAGGCTAGTGAGATTGAAAAGGAGAAATTACATGAATTCTTTTCAGATCTCCTCGATGCAATCGGTTACCCTCAATTTAG
Organism: Methanomassiliicoccales archaeon; assembly: GCA_029907465.1. Lineage (NCBI taxonomy): Archaea > Methanobacteriati > Thermoplasmatota > Thermoplasmata > Methanomassiliicoccales > Methanomassiliicoccales archaeon. The sequence continues at coordinate 15,657 of JARYLV010000023.1, read as the reverse complement.
GAAAGAGCGGACGCAGGTCATGTTCCGCCGCTTGATGGGAAGGGCTGTGCCGACCAGGTGGGAGTTCTACACGCTGATGGGCGTGATTGGAGACGCGGCCAAGAAGATCCGTTCAAAGGAATCCGATGATAATGAGGAAGGAAACTAGAATTCTTGATTACAGATTTAGTACGCAGTCATCAGATGCCCACCGACTGTCTCCAAGTCGTCCGATCCTTCGACCTCTTCGATTCCCGTAATGATAGCAATGACCCTAATGACACCCTCATAGTCGTCGTCTACCCTGGCGCCGAGAATGACATTCGCCTGTGGGTCGAGAAACGCTGTTATCCCCTCAACGACACGCGTAACTCTTTTCAAAGTCAGGTTATTTCCGCCAGTGATATGAATTAAGGCACCAGTTGCTCCAGTAAAATCGAGGTCGAGAAATGGATTGCTGAGTGCGTCCTTGACGACTGAGTCTGGATCCGAGTTCTCACCGTATAGGACGGTCGAGATTCCCCTTTGCTTGAATATAGCCCTCAGATCGGAGAAATCTATGTTGATCAATGAAGGTTCAGTGATCGCCTCAATGATGCCCTTGACGATCTCTGAGATAAGTTGGTCCATGACACCAAATGCCTGGTCGACTGGTAGATGTGGCACCATTTCAAGGAGTCTATTGTTGTCGAGTACAAGGACAGTGTCAGAGAATTCTTCTAATCGCCACAAACCCCTTGTCGCTATGTCAACACGCCTTCCTTCGCATTCAAACGGCATTGTCGCGATTGAAAAAACAAGGGATCCATTTCTTTTTGCCAGGTCTGCGACGACAGGAGCTGCACCAGTACCAGTCCCGCCACCGAGCCCTGCGATCACAAATGTGAGATCCGCTCCACAGAGGATTTCGTTGAGTGGTTCAAACGCGTTTTCGGCACAAACCCTACCGAGTTCAGGATCACCGCCTGCACCGAAACCCTTTGTTAGACTAGCTCCGATCAAAAGCCTTTTGTCAGCTTTGATTCTTGCCAGATGTCGCCGATCGGTGTTGACTGCGACTGTCTCGGCTCCCCTTAGGCCCAGATCACTCAACCTATTGATGGAGTTGCAGCCCCCTCCGCCACATCCCATCACGAGGATCTTCAGTCGTTTGAGATCTTCTCCAATGTCCTCGTCTTCTACATATTCCCAACTCACGGGCCACACCCCGGCGCACCCAGCTGTTTTACCTAATCTCCTCGACAACTTTGGATATCCTCTTTCTCACATATTCCCGCACAGCATTTCTGATTGCGTCATCAATAGATACGGAGTCGCCTTCCTTTACGAGATTTTCCAGTTCGACGACATTACCTTTTGGAAGTTCCACAGTGACACGTTTAATATGTTCTGGAGTGAAATGTTTCTCGATGATAGTATCAATGGCCTCCCTTACGGCATCTGAGATTGTTGGATACGACCCCTTTTTTACGAGCTCCTGCAGAGCCTTGACTTTTTCTGCAGGAATCCTCACAGTAATTCTTTCAGTCTCGGTCATGACCTCGGCTCTTCAAACTGAATCTGTCCGACGATATTATTGATATCGTCCGACAAATGTCATTATGTTCCAGAGAGTATTTAAAGATTGGCAGCGCCGCCATGACTTTCAATGCCCATCTTCCAGCTACAACTAGGGATTAAGAATAAAGTGCCTTTTTTTAATGAAACTTTTTCATAACATCATGTAAGGAGGGGACAAATCAGAAACAACCATACCAAAAACGCCTAAGAAATTACCGGGGTATCATAGCTATGACACCAATATCCATGTGATACTCTGTGACATGACTGAGAGTCTCGGATGTTACCCTGCGTACGAATCTCTCGACCCCTTGTCCACAAATTGCGAATTATGTTGCGCAACTAGATGAGAGATTGGGTGAGCCATTACTTTGTAATCCAAATGTCAAAGCTATTGAAGAATGTCGTAAGGGATGGTAAAAGCCTTTAAGAACCTTTATAAAGGGATATTTAAATAACCGCACGGGTGACCCCCTATGGCAAAGATCAAAATAGAAAACGTTGTGGCATCGACGTCTCTGGGAGAAGAACTGGACCTTCAATCAATCGCACTCGCACTAGAAGGCGCAGAATATGAGCCCGAGCAGTTCCCAGGACTAATTTATAGATTGAAAGAGCCAAAGACGGCGACATTGCTTTTCAGAAGTGGCAAGGTGGTTTGCACAGGTGCAAAGAGCCTTGAGCACGTAAAAGTTGCAATCAGCAAAGTTGCGAAACAGATCGAAAGGGCGGGCATCAAGATTAAAATGGAACCCATAATTGAAGTCCAGAATATCGTTGCCTCATCCGATCTCGGAACCGAGATTAATCTCAATGCAATCGCGATTTCTCTCGGTCTTGAGAAGGTTGAATATGAACCGGAACAGTTCCCGGGTCTTGTATATAGGCTCGATGAACCAAAGGTTGTCGTCCTCCTATTCGGATCTGGGAAACTCGTCTGCACAGGTGCAAGGAAACCGGAGGACGTAGAGGCAGCCGTTAATAAGATCACCGAGGAGCTCAGAGCAGCGGGTTTGCTCCACTGATTCATGAGAATTCCAGTATTTGATAATCACATCCACCTCCGTCCTTCGGGGCGTAACATCGACGCCCTAAGGGAGTTTCGGAAAGTGGGAGGGACTCACGCAATCCTCGTGCATCTTCCGTACGATGAGATAAAGATCGTCGATGAGGAGAGTTTTGAGCGGTCTTTTGATATCGCGGTCAACATTGCAAACAAGGCGAGAAAAGAAGTCGACGTCGGTCTCGATCTTGTTGTCGGGCCGTACCCCGCGCTCATCATTCCACTTGCGGAGATGTATGGTATCAATCGAGCCGTTGAAATAATGAGAGGCGGAATGGAGATCGCCCAGAGATTCGTAAGAGAGCAGAAAGCAGTGGGGATCGGCGAAATTGGGAGACCACATTTCCCAATCAGCGAGGAAATCCTGAAAGCCTCAAATGATGTTCTCAAATACGGTATGGAGCTCGCAGCCGATATCGATTGCCCAGTTATCCTACACACCGAAAGCGTCACACCAGAGACGATGAAGGAAATCGCATCTATGGCTGATGCAGCCGGGTTACGCAGAGAGAGAGTCGTCAAGCATTACTGCCCGCCGTACGTTCTTCCAGAGGAGAATCATGGACTATTTCCATCAATTCTTGCCAGCCGCGAGGCCATAAGGGAGGCCATTAAGAAAGGGAGACGTTTCCTCATGGAGACGGATTACTTGGATGATCCAAATAGACCGGGGGCAGTCATGGCGATCACGACCGTTCCGAAGAGATCATATTCATTCTTGCAGTCGGGAGTATTCACAGAGGACGATCTGTGGCGGATCCATAAAGAAAATCCTGAGAAGGTCTATGGACTCACTATCGATTAGGATGACCTCTCAATCATACAGTATTTCGAACTTGTCAAATTCGTTCCGGCAAGACGCCCATTTGACCTCGACAGACTTCACGTGAGCGTAGGGATGCTCTTCCCTCAGCTTGCGAATAACTTCCTCGACCGACTCTTTTTCACCTTCAAAGACTGCAAAAACGCTCCCGTCCGGCATATTCTTCACAAACCCCAGGACGGCTAACTCGTCGGCAAAGCGCTTGGTATACGCTCTGAAATAGACGCCTTGCACCTTTCCGATGAATCTCACTTCAGCACGTACCTTCATCGCTCTGCAAATATGAAATCGAAAGATAAATCCCTGTGATCAATCTATTGGAGGAATTGAACCTTTGGCGATTGCTATCCTTTTCTGCTCGGCTAGACCATGTTTATATGCGTGCCGTCGAGGGCTAAATCGAATCTGCCATCAATTATCCGGTTATGATCGTGCCATCGAGTACACTATAAATATCTTCTTAAAGTGCAAAATTTTCTTCTATCGGTCATCCCTCCGTTGGCTTGTTTAATCATCTGAGACGACAAGTTGAAGTTCATTTTTCTGGTGAATAGATCTTTGGGATATCGATCGACTAACCGATTACAAACGACGCCCGCTCAATCCGACAAAGCTTTCCCAAACTTCCCTCTCGATGCCTATTGCCAACAATGTTCTTTTCAGACCCCCCACGCCATCGTCTCAGTAGTAAACCTTATAAACTTGTATGAAACATAATATTGTGCAGGGATGCACGTTTCTGGGATGGGAGCGGGCATTGTGATATTGGAGGATATGGGATGAAATCAATGCTTGAAGGCGCCCTGGGTAGAGGGGCTGGTGGAATGGGTTCCGTTGCGCAGGCCACGACTTTTCCCGGTCAAGATTCTGCTGATGCTGAATTGCTTGAAGTTTTACAAAAACTGAAAACGAATATCACTATCGTTGGTGTCGGCGGCGCTGGTTGCAACACCGTTGCGAGGATTTATGAAGAAGGTATTTCCGGCGTCAATTTATACGCAGCGAATACAGATGCACAACACCTCCTTACGGTGCGTGTGCCCAAAAAGATACTCCTCGGACGCAGAAGTACTCGCGGTCTGGGTGCTGGTGCATTGCCTCAAGTTGGAGAGGAGGCGGCGAGGGAGGCTGAAGAGGAACTGAGGAAGGCATTGGCTGACGCACATATGGTTTTCGTTACGGCCGGCATGGGTGGCGGAACAGGCACAGGTGCTGTTGCAGTTGTTGCGGATATCGCGAAACAGCTGGGGGCGTTGACTGTAGCAGTCGTCACGCTTCCTTTCAAAGGAGAGGGACGGTTAAGAATGGAGAATGCGGAATGGGGCCTCGAGCGTCTTAGGAATGTCGCCGACACTGTTATCGTAATTCCGAACGACAAACTCCTACAACTCGTGCCACGATTATCCTTAAACGCCGCTTTCAAAGTCGCAGATGAATTACTCATGAGAGCGATTAAAGGAATCACAGAACTGATCACGAAACCAGGTCTCGTCAACCTTGACTTCAATGATGTTAAGACGATTATGAAGGGCGCCGGTGTCGCAATGATAGGACTCGGCGAGTCGTCTGGGCATACTGAGGACAGGGCAGTAGAGGCGATAGACGAGGCGATCAATTCTCCCCTGCTCGAAGTCGATATCAGCACGGCGACAGGCGTGCTCATCAACGTTGTCGGCGGGCCAGATATGACTGTCAGTGAGGCGGAGAAAGTTGCAGAGGAAGTGCAGAAGAGAGTCTCCAACAATGCGAGGATTATATGGGGTGCGGCGATTGATCCAACGGTCGAGCATAAAATAAGAGTGTTGCTGGTCATGACCGGCGTGCAATCGAAACAGATACTCGGAAGGAGCGTGGAGGCGTCGCGCATCAAGGAAGCGGAAGTCGACCTTATCAGATAAGAGCCGATCGAATCTTTCCACCCCTCATCACCCTCGTTTCAGAAGAATATCGCGAATATCATCGACCACGGCAAATTTGGCCGTGGGAGAGTACGCAGTTCGAATCGATATGATGAAACTTCACTGGTCAAGTTCCACTTACAAATTTATAGAAATAGCCCGCACGAAAGATCCTCAATCCGAAGAGGGCAATGCGCTCATCAGCTCAATTAAAAAAAAAGACCTATTTATTTGCCCCACTCATCCGCTATGATTCATGGTATTCCAGACACTTCATTGAAATAGCGCAAAACCGAAATGTTTTAAAACATAAATGCACGTAACGCTAAAAGCAAAGCACATCGATATAGTGTTAACTCGATAAAAGCGCCCGTTGGAGGTCTCACCGTGAAATCATTTATTACTGATGCACTGGCTCGTGCCGGAACAAATGCTGCGGAGATCGCTCCCGCAAATGCTGCAGCGCCATATAAGGGATACTCTGCTGAAGACGAAGAACTTGAGAGAATTCTCGCAAGCCTAAAAACGAACATCAAGATAATAGGCTGTGGTGGTGGTGGCTCGAACACAATCGACAGACTTGTTGAGGCCGGGATTATTGGAGCTGAGCTCTATGCCGCGAACACAGACGCTCAGCACCTTTTGACAGTCCGAGCTCCACATAAGATATTACTAGGAAGGCGTAGCACGAGAGGACTCGGCGCCGGTGCATTGCCTCAAGTTGGAGAGGAGGCGGCGAGGGAGGCTGAAGAGGAACTGAGAAAAGCATTGATGGGAGCGGACATTGTCTTCATCACCGCAGGACTTGGTGGTGGAACTGGTACTGGTTCAGCGCCGTTCGTTGCTCAACTAGCAAAGGAAATGGGTGCCCTAACCATCGCAGTCTGCACATCTCCATTCAAGGCGGAGGGTACAATAAGAATGGAGAACGCGGAATGGGGCCTCGAGCGCCTTAGGAATGTCGCCGACACTGTCATCGTAATTCCGAACGACAAACTGCTCGAGCTGGTCCCCCGCCTGTCACTGAATGCTGCGTTTAAGGTCGCCGATGAGGTATTGATGAGGGCGATTAAGGGAATCACAGAACTGATTACGAAACCAGGTCTCGTCAACCTTGATTTCAATGATCTGAAGACGATTATGAAGGGATCAGGAGTCGCGATGATAGGACTAGGAGAGGGCGAGGACGACGATCGTGTTGAGCAGGCAGTTAACGAGGCTATTAATTCCCCGCTGATCGATGTCGACATCAGCGGAGGGACTGGTGCTTTGATCAACGTGACCGGTGGTGAAGATATGACAGTCAGCGAAGCAGAGAGGGTTGCAGAGATTATCCAGTCGAAGATCAGCCCGAATGCTCGAATCATCTGGGGTGCGGTCATCGACCCGACGCTCCGCGACAAAATAAGAGTCATGGTGGTCATCACTGGTGTAAAATCGAAGTATATTCTCGGTCCCAAGGAAACACAGCCTTCGAAAACATTAGACGTTGATTTTATAAGGTAGAGGACATTCATCCCTCAAGAGTGCATCAAAAATGGACATCATCGAAAAATCGTGGGAGGTCCAAAAGGAAATAGAGGACCACGTCAAACACATCGGTAAGGGCAAGTATGGCCGCGTTATTAAAATGGCACGGAAGCCCTCAAATGAAGAATACATCCGGGTGATTGAGATCACCGGGATCGGATTGATCCTGATCGGAGGTTTGGGCTTTCTCATCTACTGGATCATGTATCTACTCACTGGCTGACACTGAAGGAGAGGTTTCAATTGGAAATGTTTGAAAAGGATAGAAAAAATGAAATGACCTCGGTCGACGAAACGGGAAAGAGAATTCACCTGATCGCAGAAAACGAGGAGAAGAGATTACCAGCTAGCGGTCGAGACAGCTGGAAAATCCGTTTGAAAGCAGATGATGAAACGAAAAAAAGGATCAAATTGAGGCTGACAGTTGACATTGGAGGGGAGACTGAAGGTCCTCCAGAGTGGGGCGTCAAGTTATACGATGCCACAGGAATCCTATGGGACAGCGACTCACAACTGCCGCCTGAAGTCGAGTTTTTTATGGAGGGGGCACAGGCGAAGGAGCTGCAACTCGAGGTCATTGCTCCCAAGGGTGCCCGATACAACGACAGGGTTACCATCAGCATGGAAGCATATGCTGAAGATTCGCCAGATGATATTGCAAGAATGAAATTTACAGCCTCCGCGAGACAATCAATTCTCGCACTTAAGACATCAATTGGACATGAAAAAAATGTTGCAGATAGCGTTGCAAGCAAGGCGAAAACGGGAAAAGTTGGGATTTTCGCGGTTCTAGCCCCTGCGACACTCAGAGGCTATGTTCTTATTGAGGGCATGAATACCGATTCGGTCCGGGAGGCAATTCGAGGAATTCGAAGGGCACATGGCCTTGTTGACGGTGAGACGAATTTCAGCGAAATCGATCATTTCCTCACGCCGAAACCACTCGTCTCTGGCGTTATGGAGGGCGACGTGGTTGAACTCGTTGCTGGCCCGTTCAAGGGAGAGAAGGCGAGGGTCAAGCAGATCGATGAGAGCAAGGAGGAGATCACAGTAGAACTCTTCGAGGCAATGGTTCCTATACCTATCACAGTCAGAGGGGATCATGTCAGAGTCATTGAAAAGGAGAGGTGAATAGCATGGCTGAGACAGTCGAAGTGCTTGTGGAAGGTGGCAAGGCGACGCCGGGACCGCCACTGGGTCCGGCACTCGGTCCACTGGGTGTAAATGTCATTCAGATCGTGAGTGCAATTAACGAGAAGACGAAGTCATTTGAGGGTATGAAAGTCCCTGTCAAGATTACAGTCGACCCGAAAACCAAGAAATTCGAGATAGAGGTCGGTACGCCACCGACATCAGCGTTGATACTGAAGGAGATTGGTGCCGAGAAGGGATCAGGTTCGACGAAAGCGACAAAAGTCGGCAATATCTCGATTGATCAGGCGGTCAAGATCGCCAATATGAAAGGCGAATCGCTGCTCGGGAAAACGCTGAAGAAGAAGGTTCTCGAAGTCATCGGTGTCTGCGTCTCCATGGGCGTCACAGTCGAAAATCGTGACCCGAAGGAGATCCAGAAGGACATCATTGCCGGAAAGTACGATGACAAACTAGCCGGCTGATGCCATAAAGTTTATAAAGAGCACGGATGTTAGAGGAGGCCACTGCTGTAGGAGAGCACAGCTCGTTAGCACTACAGGAGGCATTGTATTGGCGGAAAAGACTATAGTTCAGGCTGTCAAGAAGGCGCTTGAAAGAGCAAAAAAGCGCAATTTTAGGGAGACCGTTGATGTCTCCATAAACTTAAAAGACGTTGATCTTTCCGTCCCGAAAAATAGGATTCAGGAAGATATTATTCTTCCGCATGGAAGGGGAAGGGATGTCAAGATCTGCGTCATCGGGGGAGGCGAGCTTGCACTGAAAGCCAAGGGTATCGCCGACCGTATCATCACACCAGAAGAGCTCGCAAAACTCGCTGACGATAAGAAAGCGGCAAAGAAAATCGCTTCTGAATTTGACTATTTCATCGCCGAAGCTCCTTTAATGCCGACGATCGGTAAGCGACTCGGTATCGTTCTTGCACCGCGTGGAAAGATGCCGAAGCCCATTCCGCCGGGTGCGGATCCAAAACCGATGATCGAGAATCTACGCAAGACTGTTTCTGTGAGGAGCCGAGACAAGAGAACGTTTCACGCGCCTGTCGGCACCGTTGATATGCCCCCAGAACAGATCGCTGATAACATTGAAGCGATCCTCAAGAGAATCTCATCGAAATTGGAACGAGGAATGATGAACATCGGTTCAGTGTACGTCAAAACGACGATGGGACCATCAGAGAGGGTGAAGTGACATGATCAGGCAGGCACATGTTGCACAGTGGAAAAGGGAAGTTGTCGGCGATCTCACGCGTATACTAAAGAATAATAAGGTCGTCGCCATTGTCAACGTCGGAAATATTCCAGCACCTCAACTTCAGCAAATTAAGAAACGACTCCGCGGAAAAGCTGAAATGGTCATGGCGAGGAATACCTTAATCAATATCGCTATCGAAGAAGTTTCAAAAGAAAGACGTGGATTAGAATCGCTCAAAGATCTAATCGCAGGTCAATGTGCATTACTTGGCACCGACATGAACGCCTTCAAGCTATATAGGGAGCTTGAAGCCACCAGAACAAGAAGTGCTGCTAAACCAGGTGACATATCACCAGAGGATATCGTTATAAAAGAAGGTGAAACACCTTTCAAGCCTGGTCCAATTGTCGGAGAACTTCAGAAAGTTGGTATTCCAGCAGGTATTGAAGGCGGGAAAGTCGTATTTAAGAAAGACAAGGTACTGGTGAAGAAGGGCGAAAAGATACCGGCGGAGATAGCCAAGATACTCCCAAAGCTTGATATTTACCCAATTATGATAGGACTCGAACTCCTCGGAGCGTTCGAGGACGGCATTGTCTTCAGGAAAGATGACCTCGCGGTCACACCCGATCAATATCGATCGATGATTGTGACGGCAGTGAAGAATGTTTTCAATCTCAGCGTCCACATTGCCTACGTGACACCGCAGACCATCAAACCACTGCTGGTCAGAGCCTACCGCGAGGGGGCTGCGCTTGGCGTCGCTGCTGCATTCCCGACAAAGGACAACATCAAGGTCTTAATAGCGAAGGCCGAGGCGCAGATGCTGGCTCTCGCATCCAGGATTCCTGGGTTTGAAGATGAGCGGTTGCGGCAGAGACTGGCAACAGCACCTGCCCAGCAAAAGCCTGAAGAGCGAAAGGCAGAAGAACGCAAAGAAGAGAAGAAAGAGGAGGTCAGCGAGGAAGAAGCCGCAGCTGGCCTAAGTGCTCTGTTCGGATAAAAAGGAGGTAAAGAAATGGAGTATATCTATAGCGCAATGGTTCTCCACGCCGCTGGGAAGCCGATCACCGAGGACTCAATTGCAAATATCCTCAAGAGTGCTGGCATTGAGCCGGATACGGCGAGGATAAAGGCATTGACTGCGTCACTCGAGGGAATCAACATCGACGAAGCAATAGCCTCAGCGATGATGATGCCTGCCGCACCTGCGGCTGCACCTGCATCTCCAGCTGCTGGAGAGCCGAAGAAGGAAGAGAAGAAGGAAGAAAAGAAGAAAGAAGAGACGGTGAGCGAGGAAGAAGCCGCAGCTGGCCTAAGTGCTCTGTTCGGATGAGCATCCTGGGCCGCGCGCTGCGCTCTCTCCCCTCAAAAAATTTTTGATGCGGGAGCAACGAATAAACTAGATCCGCTCAATTACGTTCGATACTTCGCGTTCGAGAAGCGACGCAAGATCCTTTTCCAGTTTTTCCTTCATATCTTTTGGAACCATCGCAAGTCCAAGCTCAACCCCGCATTTTGTCAATTTCATCAAGGCATAGACTTCTTTGATCTTTGCAGCAACGAACTCACTGATCGCTTCCTTGATCTCCTTCTTCAGCGCTGGATTTTCTTCGATTTTCTGGCGTATGTATCGTTTGATCTCATCACGCACGAGGTCCCTGACAGCCTCAATTAGAATGTCTTCCGAGTGAAGAATCCCTATCTGACTTTTTATCAGCGACTCCACGTTTTCTTCTGGCATCGCTTCCTATATCACCTAATAATAAGTATAATTATTTTCACTCACATCATTGAGAAGTCACTCTCAAGATGACCTATAGAGGGTTAATGACAAAGGGATTTCTATGCGCGAAAAATGATCAATTACTATGCTCAACACAAATCATCGATAACTTTCAATCCTCATTCCGAGTCTAAGACATCAATGATCTCTTCTGTTGACACCGAAGCGCGATCATGAAGCAATCAACGAATGATTAAATATGCCCAGAGATTACTCTGAATTGAGTGTTATGAAGTTGGAAGAAATTTATCAATTGGCCGTCAAGGTAGGAATGGAAGCAGATCCGAGGACAAAAGAGGAAATCGAAGCTGAACTCAAAAGAATGGAAGATAAGTTCAAGAAAATGGAGGAAAAGGAGAAGAAATGGTTCGATATGGATTCGCTTTGGAATCCTTACGCTGATACCCGAATCCTCGTCGGAGATCCAAAGTCGGAGATAAGGGGTATCATGTGGGGGATCGATGTGACACCCGCTGAAATTCTCATTGCCGATAGGCTAAGAGAGAGAGGCGAGAATATTGACCTTATCATCGGACATCACCCGCGCGGGAAGGCGATGGCTAATTTCTACGACGTGATGCATGTACAGGAGATCATGATGCAGAGACTCGGCGTCCCTATCACGGTCGCCGAGGACATACTCGCACCAAGGATTAGAGAGGTCCAGAGAGGCGTGCACCCACAGAACTTTAATCAAACTGTTGATGCATGCAACCTCCTTGGCATACCGTTCATGTGCATACATTCACCGACTGACAACCTTGTTCAGAAATACCTCCAGACCATCATGGACGAAAAGAGGCCTGAGAGGGTCAAAGATGTCATCGACATTCTCTGCGAGATCCCCGAGTTCGATTTTGCGATGAGACACCACGCTGGACCAGAAATTTTCGTAGGAGACAAGAACAGGAGGGCCGGCAAAATCGCTGTCAAGATGACTGGTGGAACCTCAGGCCCGAAGGAAATGTATGAACAACTTGTTCAGGCTGGTGTTGGTACGGTCGTTTGCATGCACGCACCAGAGAACCACATCGAAGAAGCGAAGAAATATCACATCAATCTCGTGATCTCTGGCCATATGGCATCAGATTCCCTAGGAATGAACCTTCTCGCAGACAAGCTCGAGGAGAGGGGACTCTCAATAAAACCATTCTCAGGATATATCAGGGTGAAAAGAAATTGACAGAATATATGCAGCGGGATCGGCGGTCAAAGATTTTCAAGGATATTTCAAAACTTTCATTCGACTATGTTCCAGATAAACTCATCCACAGGGAGAGCCAAATGCAGAAGCTCTGGATGCTTTTCAGACCTGTACTTGAAAAAGGCATCGCACAAAGTGCATTGCTGATTGGAAGTGTTGGCACCGGAAAGACTGCTGCTTCGAAACGGTTTTGCCTCGATTTTGCGAAGGTCGCACAGGAATCCGGTCGTGCGGTTGATTTTATCGTAGTCAACTGTCGCCAGCGCAATACTGAGGCGAGCGTCGTTCTGAGGCTTGTCTCGCATTTCGATGAGGGTTATCCAGATCGGGGAATGTCACTTTCTGAAATGCTCACCTCATTGAAAAAGCACCTCGAGAAGAGAAAACTTCACTTCATTGTCGTTCTAGACGAAGTCGATGTTCTGCTAAGAAGAGGTGCCGCAGACCTTATTTACCAACTTTCCAGATTCGACGAGGAAAAAATCGGTGGACGTGCGTCTCTTTCCCTCATCCTTATCTCACAGAAATATGTGCTTGATCTCCTTGACCAATCATCAATTTCAACGTTCCGGAGGACAAATGTCATTACTTTTGGCAAATACACCCGCGATGAACTGAAGGACATTACAAGCGACAGAGCTGCACTCGCTTTCTACCCTGGAAGTGTGCGCGAGGATGCAATTGATCTCATCGCCGATATCGCTGCCGAGTGGGGTGACGCGAGATTTGCCATTGAATTGCTAGAGCGTTCCGGTATGATCGCGGAGGAGGAGGGTTCTACGGTTGTCTCGCCGGAGCACGTGAGGGCGGCAAAGGCATTCACATTTAGCATTGTCACTGAATCAAAAATTGAAGATCTCGATAGACAAAAAAAGATCGTGTTGCTTGGGATTTGCAGAGCTCTCAAAGACCAGGCTTACGTAACAACTGGTGAGGCGGAAAGGGCATATTGCATCGCAGCGGAAGAATACGGCGAAAAGCCACGGAGCCATACACAGTTCTGGTCATATCTACAAGACCTTTCAAATGAAGGCATTATCGAAACAAAGGTCTCCACGGATGCGTCCGGTGGGAGAACGACTTTTATTTCCTTACCAGACATTCCGGCGAAAGTGCTGAGACAGAAACTCGAGGAGATCCTTCAATCATAGAATTCCGACGTAGACAAAAGATGTCTATTTTTCGCATAATTCCGTTTTCACTCCCGTTTATCGCATTCTAGAGGGGAGATGAGAGTTAATCAATGAGAACTGCGTTTACTTTCTGATTAAATTAAGGAGTGTAAGCGCAATGTTGGAGGAGCTTACGGAGCTGTTGAAAGCCCCTGGCGTATCTGGTTTTGAGTCCCCAATTAGAGAGATGATTAAGAAAAAAGTAGAAACACTCACCGAGACGCGAGTCGACGAAATCGGCAACCTGTACGCAACGATCGGAGACGGCGACCGCCACCTTCTCCTCGTGGCTCATATGGACGAACTCGGGATGGTCGTGTCAAAGATTGAGGAGAGCGGCTTCCTTCATTTTAGGAAGATCGGAGGGATTGATGATCGGTCGCTACCAGGAAAAACGGTCACAGTATTCACAACGAGAGGAGAGGTAAAAGGTGTCATCGGAATGCTTCCTCCGCATCTCATGAAAGATCCGTCCGCTGAGGCGAAAGAAGTACCGACCGCTGAAGAAATGTTGATCGATATCGGTTGCAGTTCGAAGAAGGAGGCTGAGGAAATCGGCGTATCCATTATGGATCCAATCGTTTTCGAAAAAAGTGTCACGAGGTTAAATGAGCGGATCGTCAGTGCACGCGGTCTCGACAACCGGTCAGGATGTCTTGCACTTATCGAATTGCTACGCCGTTTACACAAGAAAGGGATTGGTTTGCGCGTAACGTTTGTCTGGAGCGTTCAAGAAGAGATCGGATTGAGAGGCGTTCGGGTCGCAGCGCTTAAAGAAAGACCGGACTACGTGATAGCCGTCGACACCTGTTCTGCAACAGACTTCCCTGGCGCCCCTGGATACCTTGAAAAGATCTCATTAGGGAAAGGCCCCGTCGTCAGATACATCGACAACAAGTCTATTGCTTCGCCTGCTTTAGTTAACCTCGTTAGACGAGTAGCTGCATCTAATGGATTGCCGCTTCAGTTGGGAATAAGTGGAGGAAGTACTGATGGCGCTGCCGCCCAAGAATTCGGTTCATTGATGGTTCCCCTATGCATACCCGTAAGATATACACATTCCACCGTCGAATGCATCCATCTTGAAGATTTGAGGAACCTCATCCTCCTCCTTGAAAAGACGATAGACGATTTAGAAAAGAGAGAGAAAGGTGTTGTCACATGAGAAATGAGATATTGTCGACGCTTCTTGATCTTCTAGAAATAAGAAGCGATATGCATGCAGACAAGAGCATCATTGTGAATTATGCGAAGAAGATACTTGAAGAAATTGGGTTTGAAATCGCTATTGCGGGCGACAAATCATACCCAGCACTCATCGCATCAAGAGGTAAGGGAGGCATTGCATTATCCGGACATCTAGACACGGTTCCCATTGGAGATGGTTGGACTAGGAAACAAGGGGAAATCGATGGGGACAGGATTTATGGGAGGGGCACTACAGACATGAAGGGCGCGGTCGCCTCAATGTTGGTCGCCGCACGGGACCTCGCAAGAGAGGATGTCCCCTGTACTCTTCTCCTTACCACCGATGAAGAAGAAAAGATGCTGGGAGCTTTGAAGCTCAGCCAGTTCGAAGCTGTGAGGACGGCGCATGCGATTATCATCTGCGAGCCGACAAGCCTTAACGTTGCATGCAGAGAGAAGGGGGTCTTCCGGTTTAGATTGATTACACGAGGAAAAGCAGCCCATTCGAGCCAGTGCTGGCTTGGAGAGAATGCGATTCTTAAAATGAACAATTTACTGATCAAGCTCTCAGATCTCGCGCAGGTTCCAGCTGGTCCAACGGACAAAATGACGATGTGTTTCACGACGATCCAAGGCGGAACGAAGGACAATGTCGTACCGGATAGATGTCAAACGGAGATTGATGTGCGCTTCCCCGCACCCCTAACCGTGAAAGATGTCGAAGCACTGATAAGGAGTCGTTTAGTTGGTGAAGACTACGAAATTGAAACGATCTATGGCCTTGAACCATTCGAATCCGACAGGGATTCGAAGATCGTGAAAATGCTCACCACGTGCCTTAAATCGGCGATCGTCGACGTCCCGTATGCGACCGAAGCGCCAAGATACCAGCCAGCCAATCCATCCATTTACATCTGTGGGCCGGGGGTGCCCACACTTGCCCATGTGCCAGACGAATATGTTGAGCTGTCGGCATTGATAAAAATGCACGCCGCGTTGGTAAAGCTCGGGCGAACGGTGTTTGAGAACAAAAGTCAGGGATAAATGCGGGCAACTGTCCTGGGAAACGGGGTCACGTCCCTAATATGCTCAACCCCACATATCCACC
>JARYLV010000022.1 GCA_029907465.1 Methanomassiliicoccales archaeon | reverse complement strand
GCTCCGGGAGTTATGTGCTCGTAGGTACCGAGAAAACGATGAAAGAGGCATTTGGCTCGACTTGTCATGGTGCTGGGCGGATGATGTCGAGAGAGGCGGCAATCAGAAGGTACAAGGCGAATGAGGTTTGTGCAGAGCTTGAACGTCGCGGCATTTACCTGAAGTCGAGTACTAAAGACGGGATTATTGAAGAGGCACCTGGAGCTTACAAGAATATTGATCATGTCGTCTCAGTCGTTGAAGGGGCGGGCCTTTCGAAGAAGGTCGCGAGGCTGTGGCCGATTGGCGTCATGAAAGGATGATATAGGGGATCTCCAACGATTTAGAATTCGGATAGTCATGCTGAGATCCGATTCCCTCCAGCACTCCCATATTAAGACTGAAATGGCGATTACAATCGTACCAGTTGGCGAAGTCGACGAGGATGTAGTCCTCGAAATCGCAGAGCGGCTGAGGAAAAGGTTCGATCATGTTTTTATCCTAGAAGAGCGACCAGTCCCTGCAACCGCGTTCAACAGGGTCAGAAAACAGTACAACAGTCTGCTTGTCCTTCACTCCTTAAGAGAAGTCAGCGGCGATATCGTCCTAGGCGTAACCTCCGTTGATCTCTATGCGGAGGGACTAAACTTTGTTTTTGGTCGAGCTGAGGTCGGCGGGAAGTATTGTATAATCTCAACGGCACGGTTGCAACACCACGATAGGAAGATCTTTTACGATCGGGCAGAAAAAGAGGCAGTACATGAAATCGGCCATGTGATCGGCTTGGGACATTGCCCTGATATAAAATGCGTCATGCATTTTTCGAACTCGGTATTCGACACAGACATCAAAGGCGCCTGGTTCTGTGAGCGCTGCCTTGACATGCTCCGTCGCAACAATTGAGCTTTTGATCAAGAAAAACAATCACAAAAGTTTGAAGGTGCTGATTGTTTTAGCCCAGAAGAAGCAGCATGAATGTTTTTTGAAAAAGTATTGCTGGCTAGGAGTAACTATGAGAAAAGCACTTTTCTTGAGGCTTTTTCCACCACTTCCTTATGTTTCTCTGGTGTCGAGACCATCACAGCCCAGGAATGGACACTCCTTGTTTGGAGGGCTTTCGCAATTGGGCTGTGTCGGGTCAGAGGTCTTACCCTGTTGCCATCCAATATGGGGACTTCAGTCTTGCCAATACGAGGTTCTGAGACGAGAAGTTCCTTTTCGGGAACATCTACGATTACCTCAGACTCTTTAACGCGTGCCCGCTCTGCAATCTTGCGCTCAACCTCCTTCCTTTTGTAATAATCAGTGAGTTCAATAAGAGAAGCGAGTGTTGCATCATCCAAGTCGGAAATGTTGATAGAAAAGGCCTTTTTGTAGAGGCGACGATATTGAAGCATCGTCATGATTCTTGCCGATTCCGCACCTGCCTTGAACAACTTTGCTGCGAAGGTACAATCTGTGTCGATCTGGATGTTCTCGAAGATATTTTCCCTTGCAGATTCGGCCGCCTTACAGAGCATCATCTCAGCGATCCGGACGGTTTTGTGAAAATAGACAGATGTATACATGAGGGCCCTTGCGACGAGCAGCCCTTCAACCGCCACGATCCCACCTTTATCGACCACGAGATCTCCGTGAAAGATACCGATGGTTTGCAATAACCGGTCAAGGTCTATCGTCCCGTGAGCTACGCCAGTATAGTGCGCATCTCTCAAAAGATAGTCCATCTGATCTGCATCGACGGGACCGTGGATCATCTGTTTCAGATAATTCTTCCCTCCAAAGAAGGTCTGGCCTTCTTCAATCTCCAATTGAGTTTGATCTCGCGACGATGGCACAGATGATGTGATCAGGTCGACAACAACCTCTGGAGATATGCCCGACCTGTCAAGCAAGTCCGCGATTGTATTGGAGACCCCCAGGAGCTTCGAGCTCCGACTTGTAAGGACTGAGATCTCACCATTGATAATTGATTTCGCGAAGTCAACATGTGTAAGTCCAATCCGATCACACAAGACAACTTCAAGCGTGTGAGAATAGGGTGGATGACCGATGTCATGCAAAAGGGCTGCTGCCATTACGCTATTTTTTTCCTCTTGTGGTAGAGAAAGCGCATTTGCCATTTTTTCAGCAATGAAGTAAGTACCGAGAGAATGCTCAAGCCGCGTGTGATTTGCGCCAGGGAATACGAGATGCGCAAGGCCGAGCTGGTGAATACCATGAAGACGCTGCATTTCAGGGCGCTCTAAGAGTTCAAGAAAGACTCCTTCTAGACGCACGCTCCCGTGGACACTATCATGAACCACCTTGAATTCTGGCACCAGAAAGCAATCGCTAATAGAATATATATCGTTATTGACATACGATGGTACTGGTCAAGGGGACCTAATTCAAATTCGCCAAAGATCGCCGAAAATAAATTGTTATAGCGAATTGATCGAGCCGAAGAAAGAAGTCGCTAGGAAGACTAGGTGAATCCGCCCTTGATCTTCTGCCTGTCAATTTTAATTCCGTTTGGGGCAACGACCAAGAAATTTCGACCAATTGCGGCAACATCTCCATTTGTGTCTCTTGCAACTGCCTTCAACTCACTGGTCACCCTCTTCAAGGTCAAAGAGTCGTTCGCAATCGCCGAGTAGTCGATTATCAATATGTTGCCATTATAAACAGGTTGAGTGATCGTCTGCAGATCCTCGTACCTATAAATCTCGGCTACCTTCACCATCCCTTTGCCAGAAAGCGGGCTCCCCTCATCAAAACTGAGCTGACCCAAGTCGATATACTGGTCGCTCTCAACTGTCTCGACTTCCTCCTTGCTCTTTCCGAAAGGCCTCTTAATCAGCGGCATCGCATCCCTTGTTTGTAATTGCCTGTCTCGTTATTAATCTTTTCTCAATGCTAAGGCTGGCGCCTATCAATCACGCTTCCATATTAGATTTCGCCAAAGGCATTCAACCAAGGGCAATAACCTGAAGTTGACCCACTCCTGAAGTCGCTGGGGGACAAAACTTTACGAGATCATACCTCTCTTATGACATCCCTTTTCTTTTCCTTCATTGAGTCCAGGCACTTATAGCAGTAGAAGTACCCCTCAGAATCCTCCCTAATAAGTTCCCCTTCCGAACGTCTGAAAACTTCGCCACAGTTCCTGCAGCGGTAAAGTTCCGGCTTTCTCATCGCCTCTTCTTCTCGTTTTGTCAATTTCAAGAATTTCAGCTTCTTGGCCTCGTCCACTTTTTTCTTATCTTTTGCCTTCTTTTTCTTCTCGTTTTTCCTTTCCGCGTTAATGAGTGTTCCCTCCGTAATCAACAATAGATCGGGATCGTATTATTAGTTTATTCTTTCAGATTTGTTCGTGAGGTTCAATCAGACTTTCCTGGTGGTGACTGGAATGTCGGTGGCAATTCGATCATTTCGGCCCGCCCAAAAAAGGTAGAGAATCCGACCGTTATTCTTCACTAAACTTCCAAAGTCGGTCGCCAACAAAATGAATCGTTTTGATAGCTTTGCCAGGCTTCTTTTTCAACATTTCTCCAGCGGAAATGAGCGCTTTTCCAATTGCGATTGGCACTTTGTTTCTCACATCTCTGACCCAGACGAGATCTCCTTCCCTAATATCTGGGTCAGCTTCTACAATTCCTGGGCACATGACATCTGCACCGTTTGAGATGAAGGGGACAGCGCCCATGTCCACAGTAACAAACATTCGCTGCGGCTTGTACTTGAGCAGCCCCCTCAATGTAAGGAATACTTTTCCCTCGAACACAATCGCTTCGATTTCGCCATTTACGAAGATGACATCATAGTCACTGCTCTCCGCACGGTCAACGGTGTCCTCCGAAGTAAAAGTCTCGATACCGAGCTGTGAGGAGATCTCGTTAGCAAGGGCTTCGATTTCCTTTTTTCTGAGCCTATGGCGCTTTCTGATCCTTAGCTCAGCCATGATCGACGATTAATCCGATGCGATAAAAAATCTTTGATAAAATCAGCGTTTTTTCCCGCCGAATATCCCGAAAAAGCCTTTCTTTTCTCTCCTTACCGGTTTTCCTATTGTTGAATCAGTGATCGTCATTTCTTCCTTTTTTGGAATTGAACTTACGGTGTCAGGTTCAACGGAAGCCACTGCGCCCGGTGATGTGCCCTTTGCAGTCGACAGATTAGATTGAACAACTTCGCTACTTGTCACCTCGCCACTAATTATCTCACCAGCGAGTGCTTCGAGCTCACCGATTTCATGGCTCTTCAGCTCAGCCCCGCAGTGTGGACATGCTGACGAATCAGCATTCACCTTCTTGTCACACAATGGACACTCGATTTCCAACGGTGCCGTTTTCATAAGAGCTTGCCCGATGATCAAAAATCAAGTTTAGCATATAATAATTGCGCCTTGTTTATCGTGTAGAGAAACACAATCTAAAGTCTAGATTCCAATATCGAAAATGGGTGTTACTAGATTACTAATCGATGGGACTTATAGTCATACCGTGGATTGTTATTCACCCGGACAGACCACAATGAATAATATATCTGGTGAAGTAGGCAGACAAAAGTAATTTAATGGCGGAAGGCGATGAGGTTGGCAATGCGATGGGGACTCTTAGGAATCAGATTAGTGATTATTGCCATCAGTCTTCTAATTGCCGTTATTATCATTCTCAGTATCGTGCCCCTCGCCATCGGCGGGCTAGATATCCAGATCCCAGAGGACGAGGAGGGTACCTGGAACGTTGAAGGCGACATCCTGACTCTTACGACACCTGTTAAGATATACAACGGCGGTTTCTACAATATCGAAGACTTCACAATTTCTTACAAATTTGTAAACGAAAATGGTGACACTGTTATCCAGGGGCAATCAGAACCAGTCGATATCATTGCTGGTAGAACAACAACGCTCGATGTCAGCTTCGTTATCGATCTCAACAGCGTCGATCCCTCCGAATTGAAGAGAATCATCTTCGAAAGCGGATCCTATGATTTCGTTGTGAATATCGAGACTTTCTATATGATGAAACTCCTGAAATTGGGAATAGGGATCAACAACACGATGGAATGGGAGCCGATGGTTAGCGATTTTGGGATCGATGTCGATGAAGTTCATTACGAGGTCACTGATTCAAATTTGACCGTAAATCTGCCATATTACGTTTACGCCGCTGATATGCTCACAGGAAAGCAAATGAAAATCAACTGCACCATCAGCAATGCGACCTCGGCGATAGGGAGCGTAGAGAAAATTGTCACCCTTACTCAACCTCTAAATGATGTGCTGGAGATCGTCATTGACAACGATGCCGCTGAATGGCTCAGAAACCATTCAGAATTACTGAGTATCGCGTTCACGCTTGAGTTCAAGGGAGCGAGCGCAACCGAGACATATGAGTACTTGTGGGTGCCCACGACATAATGGGAGTGGAAAAGATGAGCGATTTCTCTCTTGACAAAGGAAAAACCTGGAAAGGTGTTTTGGCATCGATCGGTGCAGCGGCGAAATATGTGATTGCTCCGATTATCATCATTAAAGTTATCGCATCGTTTATCGGAGAATACATTGGTGATTATTTGGAAGCGGCGCGAAATGCTGTTCTGATTATTGGCATCCCACTCATCGTCATCAGCTTTTTCAAAGGTTTTTATCCGAAGGGTTCCCAATCACGGTTGATATTCGCTGTTGTTGCGACAGCGCTCGTCTGTCTTTGGATATGGTTTATCTTTAAGGGAGGCGTCTTTGAAATCACAGTCGATCAGGTCACACTAACCGCTGATTATTCGCTACTGATTCTCTTGTTCATCCTCGTCGTCGCGCTCCACGGCGTATTTTATATTGGCGAATACATGTCCTATCGGAAGGAGTTTCTATCTGGAGGAATGAAAGAAAAGGGAAAAGAGGAGGAAATCAGAGACAAGGGAAAGGGGACTGTGGAGGAATCGCAATCGGAATCTATGAGTCCGACTCCGGAAGCAGACACCAGTGTGAAAAACGCAGAGGGTGAGAGAAAGGAGTGAGGTCGCGGAGAAAGGACGCAGATGATGACTTCTCACGAAACCTCAATCTGAGATTTTGATAACTATCTCAATTCTACATAGTTGATTGGAACAGGCAAAGGCCTCACTTAGCGGAATTATAGCTCTTCTTTTGCATGAGATTATTTCTGCAAAATAGTAAATCCCATCGCAATGAAAATACGCTGCAGCCTTCCCGAACTGCACTCACGTAATCTTATCGCTCAAGAGTATTACGAGATGCACGTTTTTAGAGCAACTGAAGGGATTGTTGATCAAAACTGAACTCCGAGGTTCTCCACATCAAAGACCAGTATGTCGTGGCTATCTGCCACAAAATTCTTCACAATCAGCCTAAAGACTGTATGGAGGTTTGCGCAAATGTAGTACCTGATATGTCCGATTTGAGCTCTTCCTTCTATCCCCTAAGACATGCAAGGAATTCAAGATACCGCCTTGATTCATAGGAATCAAAGTTTTCACTTCGATCAGGGATGATCACGCGGACTCTTTCGCCCATTGATTCTGGATCATTTTTCATTTTTTATCCTGCTGTGAGAGTAGTGTTCACTCTTTGATGTCTGCTGGTCAGTTTGTCAGGCCTTTTGATGACCATTAAAACCCCTATCATTCATGATTTGGCGTTTTTGTATTTTCGTGGATTTGTAAGATTTCGATCAACAATTGAGAGTTGCACTTCCTTGTTTCTTAACGGGTTGCATTACAATGCAACAAATAGAGAACTGATATATACGTAATCCGCGCTACGCGCCGGAGAGTGAGGTAATTCGATGAGTGTTAGTATTGCTATTTGTGAGCTTGACAGTGATGAAGCCCTCTGCAAAAGGGCCAAGAATTCAATTATCAAGGTCTATCTCAATTCCGTCAAGGGTCTGGAGGAATATGCTGAGTATGACGACGTAGCGACATTTGAAGACGCGAGGAGAATTTTCGAAAAGGACTGGGAGAATTTTCTCAAGAGAAATAGAATTGCGAACGATGCGAATGAGATCTACATATCGAAAATAAAAAATGATGCAGATGTCCAAAGACTTGCCACTGTCACTTTTAGGAAGTACACAGGATGGATAAATCTTGGAAAAGTCCCCGAGAGCCTCAAGGAGAGAATTCTGTCCGAAGCATCCACTGAAAATAGGTTGACTGAATGGGATATGCTTGGATTTGATGAGCTCAACGAGACATGTGGCCGGTGCCCGCTTTCGTGGGACAGTGGGCGCGGATGCATCGGAACCTTTGGCCCTGACAATAGCATGCTCCCCGAGATCGCACGCAAATATGGCTGCCAAATTATTGCAGACATCCCAAGACTTGCCAAAGAAGGTAAGAAGTTAGAAAAAGGGGAAATCGAACAACTCCTCAAAGAAATCTCAGTTTTGAGGGAAAGGCTCCCGAACGAAGGAAAGATCGCTATCCGCCGATACGGGGGAGTACTCGATAGACTCGAGGCAGCTTCAAAAACGAGCCTCAAGTACAACACTCGACTCTACTTCGTCTGATAAAAAACACTTCAGGAGTCCAAGTGATTTATCCTCACAGATGACCGCAAACGGTGCACGAACCTGCACGACAGACTTCGATCGTTTCCCAGAATTGATACAGCAGGTCACCGATCAGGAGTTTTGATTTGAGTGGATTTCCCATTCCTGTTAACAGTTTGATCACTTCGGCCGCCTCAAGAACTCCAAATACTCCAGCAGTTACGCCAACAATTGGAAAGGTTGGTTTCTTTGGTGGTGGCGTCGGAAAGAGGCATCGAAGACAAGGCGTCTCTCCCGGCAGGATTGTCGTCAGCTGACCGTGAAACCCTTCAACGGCCGCGTGAACGAAAGGAATTCTATTCTTTACGCAGAAGTCGTTGAGCATGTAGCGCGGCGTGAAATCATCAAGACAATCGACGATGATGTCAGCCCCTTCAAAGACCTCGCCAATATTTTCCTCTGTAACTTTGACCTTTTTCGGGATGACCTCTATATCTGAGTTAATTTTCCTCATCTTCCATGCCGCTGATTCTACTTTTGAAATGCCTTTTTCTACGTCCTCCTCCCAGTGAAGTATTTGTCGGTTTAGATTTGACATCTCTGGTGATTGATAATCAACAATGACAAGCCTGCCTATACCTGCAGCTGCCAGATAGATCGAAACCGGAGAGCCAAGACCCCCTTGGCCCATGACCCCCACCGTCGCATTTGCGAGTTTTCTCTGTCCATCCTCGCCGAATCCCTCGATCATCATCTGTCTCGAGTACCTCTGGACTTCGCGATCCGAGAATTTAGCATTTCTCAATCCAATAACCCCCTCGGCTAACATGCTTTGGTGATCACCACATGCAGCGCAACACTAACGCAAATTTGCTTCATTTGAGCATAGATTCGGATATGCACAATTGTTAGCCCAAGAGCTGAATAGATTCGGTCACAATTAAAGATTTTCAATCCATAATTAAACTCACTTCCCCACCAGAGATAGCACCGAAGTTAGTAAAATTATCAGTTAACATCGGTATCTTCATCAAAATATACATTTTCTGGAATATGGAGATGAGATTCCTCATTTGACTGATACCAATTTGGAAGCACTCCCTAAACTCTTACGCCACTAAATCTAACCTCAGTCCTGCTTGCGGAAATACCATCGATAGAGGAGAGCCATATCTCTCGGGAATATAGCGACGGTGTCACCGTCATTCACGCGTCTCTCCAGCGCCGAGTAATCGTTATTCAAGAACAAGTGGCTGGTTTCTTCAGGTTTTAAATCGAGGACTCTTAAAATTTCGGCAATACTCTTTACTCTTGATCCGTCCAATTCTACAATCCCCACCTGCCCAGTAGGATCTGTGGCAGGTGCTTTTGTCTTCAATTTTCCGTAGAGTCTTACTTTGATACTCATTTTTCGAACACCCTTCCTAATTTTATCCACCAGCGAGAACGGGGAATACAGCAACTCTGTCTCCATCGACAAGGCGTGTGTCAAATCCCCTGAGATGATCGATATTGTAACCATTGACCATAACCTTAACTCTTGGCCTAACCTTTCTCGCCTCGTAATCTTCGAAGATCTCGCCTTTTAGCTTTGAAAATTTTTGAACGAGCTGTTCAAGCACAGACATAACATCATCTGCTTCAATATAAATCTCATTGACACCCGCGATTTCCTGGAGCGTTGCAAAAAGCTTCACCCTGACAGTCATTTCAAATAAAATAAGGGAGAGAAAAGGAGAAAAGGGTTTCGGATCGATTATTGACTCACTCAGGATAGACCCGGTCAAGTTCTTCTTCGGGAACGTCGTAAACCACGTTCTTCGGCGGCAGTGGTTCAAGTCTCATGAATTCTGGTAATCTATCGTGCGCTCTCGTCAGGCCCGCTGCCCTGTTGAATTTCCTTTCGGTCTCAAGTATCTTCGCACCGAGTTTCACCGCGTCGTCGACAGTCCAGTTCGTTCCGAGCACGCCGTTGCATGACTCGACCATGCCCTCGAACCCTTCGGGTATATCCATAATCGCAAAGGCCGTGAACAGGCAGTAACCGCTCGTGTCGATGAACGCCGTGCTCTGCTGCAGTGCCCTCGAGAGGTCGGCCTTCTTTGTGTCCATCGGATCCGCCTTTCCACCAACACCGAGGATCTCTGGTGCGATTGCGTATCCAGCTGTGTGATCCGCACCCATCGGTGTTGTGGCATAGGTAACACCAATACCCTTGATGGGACGCGGGTCGTATGCCGGGATGCTTTGGCCTTTGACCGTCGGGATCCTCGTGACGCCGAACGCCTTGCCAGTAAATTCTGTCCCATTCGCGATGATGCGGCCAAGTGGCGACTTCTTTCTCACCTCTTCGAGCAAGCAGAGGGCGCCCTTTCCGTCGCCGAATTTCACGATCCCTCCTTCCATCGTCACTCCGATCGTACCGCCCATTTCAATCGTATCAAGACCGAGGTCATTGCACGCGCGGTTCAACTCCCCTACATCGTCGAGATTATAGATACCACAGTTCGGACCGAGAGCCCAGACGGATTCATACTCAAGAACACCGACTGGATCTTTCCCGCCTTCTCTGACCCAGACCTCCGAGCACTGGATAATGCAGCCCGGGCTGCACACGTGCGGTCTCTCACCGCCCCGTTTCTTGATGATCTCCGCTTTCTTTTCTCCCGAGACAAGCGGCGCAAGTTCATCATATCCAGCGGAGAAGTTCCTGTGTGGTAGAGCACCAGCCTCGTTAATCACATTGATCAACGCGTCTGTCCCATAGCTGTTCAGCGTTCCTCCGGGCTTTGTGATATCGTGCTTCTGGAGCGCAGCAGTAAGCTTCTTAGTTCCTTCTTTAAACAGATCTTTGTTCTTGATCTCCACGCCAGGAGCTCCATCATCGTCGACAATGATGAATTTCAGCCCCCGTGTCGCCATAACCGCGCCAAGGCCGCCTCGACCTGCGTATCTGCTCGGCAAGCCATCGATGTCATTGAATGCAACGCCAGCGCCAGCTCCACCAAGCTCTCCTGCGATCCCTGTTGCGCAAATCGCGATGTCTTTCCCGAAGTTCTCCCTCAACTGGGGATATACCTCGTAAAGACCCTTTCCAACCCAGGGCTTGGCATCAAAGAATTCGACTTTGTCCTTTGTGATCTTTAGGAGATAGTACTTTTTCTTACACTGACCCTGGACTATCAGAGCCTTGATCCCGAGTTTTGCTAACTTTTGCGCAAAATTGGTGCCTGCATTCGCCTCTTTGATTCCTCCAGTTAACGGAGACTTGCCACCGACAGAGATTCGCCCGGATGTTGGTGCGCTCGTGCCTGTCACGATCCCAGGAGCGAAGACGACCTTGTTATTAGGCCCGAGCGGATGGCACGTTGGAGGTACCTCGTCGGCCACAATCGTCGAAGTGAGTCCACGGCCACCGAGGTTCTTCCATTTCTCTGGAACGTCCTCGTACTTGGCCTTCAGTTCGGTCATGTTCACTCTTAGTATCTTTGACGTAATTTATCACCCCCTAAATTGTAACTAGTCTTTTCGTATTAAAAAAACTTGCGAATGTCATAATAGATCAACTAACAGAAATACAAATACTGGATATGCTTAATGAAGCATTTCGGTCACCACGACGAATTTTTTTGTTTTAAGCAATGAGTATTCTATCTGCGAAAATCGTATTGTGCCCATAAGTATCTTATATTTGAGGTCGTTGCAATACCCAACATTTGTAGTCTATTGTAGGGAGGATTAAATGTCAGAGACAGTGATTGAGGTCAATAATTTGACGAAGAGATACGGAGACCTTGTCGCCGTTGACAGCATTTCATTTACTGTAAATAAGGGGGAGATTTTTTCTCTTCTTGGTCCAAACGGTGCAGGAAAAACAACAACAGTTGAAATTCTGGAATGTCTTAGATCAATGACATCCGGGGAAGCAAAAGTGCTCGGTCTAGATGTAGCCAAAAAAGCAAAAGAGATCAAACGTCAGATTGGGGTATTACCGCAGGATTTTAACGCTTTCGATCTCCTGACCGTAAGAGAGAATATCGAGTTTTTTGGAAGCATGTACGAGCACATGCTCGACCCTTTGGATCTAATCAAGACAATGGATCTTGAAGAAAAGACGAATGAGTATTTCAAGAATCTTTCTGGCGGATTGAAACAAAGAGTTGGCGTGGCAATCGCGATGGTCAACGATCCAGAGATCGTTTTTCTTGATGAGCCTACAACTGGTCTCGATCCAAAGGCCAGAAGGGAGGTCTGGAAAGTCATCGAAGGGCTGAAGAAAAAGGGAAAGACGGTGATCCTGACGACACATTACATGGAAGAAGCGGAGATCCTTTCGGATCGCGTTGGTATTATTGATCACGGTCGATTTCTCGTGCTTGATACCCCTCTAGAGATCATCAATAAATACGGGTCGGGAAGCCGTTGTATTGTTTCCAACGCCGATGAGCGGTGCCGTTGTGTAATTGAGAAACAATGGCCTGGCTACGAGATTAAAAATGGTAATTGTATTATTGCTCTTAAGAATAGGAGCGATCTCTTCGAGATCATTTACGCACTTGATAGGAGCGGTGGCACATACGAGCAAATACAGGTGACGAGACCAACACTGGAGGATGTATTTCTTAAATTGACTGGAAGGAAGCTCGCCGAAGGTGGTGAGATAGAGTATGCCAAATAGAATCGTATCAACACTTATCAGCTCCGTGAAGATGTTCTACCGCAGTAAATCGTCAATTTTCTGGACGATCGCGTTTCCAGTGATTCTCATACTCCTTTTTGGAGCGATTTTCAGCGGTGGCAGTGATGGAAAGTACAGTCTCCATATTCAAGATCTATCAGATTCCCAGATGTCGCACAATTTTATTGAGGCTCTCAACCGCAGTGGATCGATCAGCGTGATCAACGTCGGCAAGGATGTTAACATCTCCGATTACATCAAGAACAATAGTCCGACCGCAGTACTTATCATCCCCTCCGATTTCGATTCCGCATTTATCCCAGGTGCAGGGAATAATACGACTCAGCTAAAATTGATGCTCGATCCGACGAGCACATCAGCCAATGTAATCACAACTATCGTCGTCTCCGTAAGTAATCATTTCAACCTCGCTTTAGCGCACGGAGAAGAAATTATCACGCTCGAACGAACGGAAATCGCTTCAGAGCAATTCAACTTCATTGATTTCTTTTTGCCTGGGATCATCGCCCTGACAACGATGACGACAACGATCTTCTGGACTGTCGATATTCAATCGAGGTATTCACAAAATGGAATCTTCAAGAAGCTCATGACAACGCCACTCACACGAGTAGAATGGCTGGTTACCCAGATATTGTGGCAATTGATCGTTGTCTTCATCTCAATCACGGTGATCCTTCTCGTTGGTGTTGCGCTGTACGGCGTTAGCCTGACCCTTGATCCTATTGCCGTTCTCATAATCATCTGTTCGAGCGCGCTGTTTTCTGCCATGGGAATGATCCTTGCAAGGTTCATCAAGGAGCCAGAAACAGCGGGTACGGCGGCCAATGCCATTACGTTCCCGATGATGTTTCTCTCAGGCACTTTCTTCCCCCTTGAAATGATGCCAAGTTACCTCAGGTCGGTCGCCCAGGTCTTGCCACTAACATACATCAACAATGGACTCAGAGACGCAATGGTTTACGACAATACAGTTGGAGCAATAAGCAGCCTAATCATCGTCGCGATACTTGCAGCAATTTTCTTTGTGATCGGTGTCGCGGTATCGAAGTGGAAAGTTGAATAAGCCCAAACACATTTTTCTTTTTTTTCTCCATATAATAAACATTATCCAGTTATCATAATTATCCAATTTTCCCCGCTTGTCATTTTCCGGCACAAAGGAACAATCAAAAAGACCTACGCTGCGTTTTTAGGGCAATAATTGACAAGTGAGCCATCTGTCTGCCTTTTAGCATGGAAGATTGTAACAGTGATTTTTCTTCCTGGAAAATGAGATTCCTGAATCGAATTTTATTATCTTGAGCCGATCAAGTACATTCACTTCCATTTTACGAGAATTTCCTCCCGACGGAAGACCTTAAGACTCACATAAAAGATGAAAATATCAATTGCCGCTGTTAAGAGAATAAAAGTTGTCATCAAGAGAAAATCAAGCGTCACGAGACCTGCTATTGCAACGATAAAAAAGCCGACGACTGGCAGAACGACTAGTCCGCCGATTTGCTGAGAAGCCCTTACATCACTGACCTTTGATGAGATTAACATATTGACCAGGATGCTGAGTATGCAAAAGAGCGGTGCGAGAATAAAGACACCGACGATCCAGACAAGGTTCGGAAGGGGATAATAGCCAATAACTGGGTACACGATGACGTCGACCAGTATTATGAACGGCACGAGGCTCGCCCATGTGACGAGCATCGTCGGGAGGAAAATAGATATTGACTTACCAGCGAGGAGTTCAGTATCGGTCGTAGGCGTCGCAAGTAAGGGCTCAAGGCTCCTGTTGATTTTCTCGCCGACAAAGCTGTATGAGGCAATGACTGTTGGTATCACGGAGGGGATGAGGATGAAGAACATGAGGAGGGAGTCGATGAAGACTCTCAAAAACTTCTCTGCCTCATTCGCCTCGCCAATCACGACACAACGATCGAGCACTGTATCGATCCTTGTGGTATTTTTGAGATTACTGTGGATCACGAGAGTACTATTGAGTCTTGATTCTACGATAAATGAATCTAAGACCACCGATTTCGATACATCGCATCCCTCAATAAAACATCCTCTTACGATTGAATTTGTCAAATTAACGTTGATCAGCCTCAGGTCCTTTATCGAGACTTCAGTGATATTTCCGCCATTGACAGTCGCGGACATGTTTATTGTCAGATCGAGTGGTTTTTCATCATTGGGCTCAGCGAACATTGTCACCGGAATCAGATATACGATTGGCATGACGAATGCCATTACGAGGGGCATAGCAATGAGGCTGAAAATGATGTACTTATTCGTTTTAAACTCAGCGAGGTCTTTTCGAGCAACGATCCAGATCTTATCTAGCCTCAGCGTATCCCCCCACAAGCCTAAGATAGATCTCTTCGAGACCTCGTCTCAATTCCTCGACAAATTCCACTTCTGCCCCAACATTGATCAGGGATCGTACAATCAATGGATTGTCGTTCTCAGGATTCTCGACGTCAACTGCGATTGTGTTCTCATTTTCGCGCACCGATCGCACAAAGGGAAGGGCGCTTACAGCCGCGATCATCTCTGGCGTCACCTTCTTCAGTTTGATGAGGGTCGTCCTTCCCCAGAATTTGCGTGCAAGATCTTCCGCAGATCCGACTGCCAGGATCCGGCGCTGTATGATACCAACACGATCACAGATCCGCTGCGCGTCGTCAAGATTGTGTGTATTGAGAAAAATCGTCCGACCTTCTTTTTTCAATTCTAAAAGATAATTCCGTACAGTGATCGCAGCCTGAGGATCAAGCCCGGAGGTCGGTTCATCAAGGAAGAGGAATTCTGGTTCATGGACGAGTGCCCTTGCAATCGCGATCTTTTGTTTCATTCCTTTTGAAAACTTCGCGATAGGATCATCCCGTCTGTCCCAGACATCGAGTTTCGTCAGAAGATCTCTGATTCTCTGCTCCCTCTCTCTCTTTGGCACGCCATACAGTTGCGCGAAAAAATCCAGGTTGCGATACGCACTCAAAGATTCATAAAGTCCAGGGCTCTCCGGCAAAAGGCCGATCATGCCACGTATCTTGATCGCATCATCAGGACTCGTGATATCGAGGCCGTTGATGTAAGCGGTGCCAGCGGTAGGTGCAATTAAGCAGCAGAGCATTCTTACGGTGGTCGTCTTTCCTGCACCATTTGGTCCAATAAACCCAAAGACCTCGCCATCTTTGACGACTAAATTTAGATCCTCGACGGCCGTGATACTGCCAAAATTTCTCGTGAGGCCAACCGTTTCAATCAGATGTTTCACCGCCACAGAGCTGGATATCGGAATAACGAAAAGTGAATAAGAATAGGAGGATTAAAGCCTTGGCTTGTATTCCGGCGCCTCACCACCTTGTTTTTCAATCGGCGATATCTTAGATTCTGATGCTTCGCTCGTCGCTATGTGATTCTTTTTCACAATGGGACCTTTTTCGCGAGATTTCTTTTCGAGAAAATCTCTCAGTTCATCAGCGTCGATCTTCAGCATGATCATATCTCCAATAGTCTTGATGTCGTCCGTCTGGACCTTAATCAATGGTGTCGCAAGCAAGGGCTTCTTGACATTAAGTAAATCGATCGCGTCTTTGTCCAATCTAACTTCAATAAAAGGTACTTTCCAGTTTTTTTCAGGAACAAAAATAATGTTGTCAGCAAAGCCAATTTGTCTAGCCTTTCTGCAAATGACCCTCTTTCCAACGATATCCGCAGCGGTCATAAGAACTGCTCCTTCTTCGACCACAGCATCCTTTACTTCTGAAACGGGGATTTTCAGCGTTATGGTATCTGAAACGGAGTCAACGCTATCTGTTTTCACCAGAATCTTTGCTGTCGAGAACAATGGCTTTTTCACCCCGATCGTCTCCTCAATTCCTTTTTTCACACCGATACGCAACGCCGGAATCACCCAATTCTCAACATCAAGGGCAACGCCCTCAACCATGCCGACGATACGGGCATCTGAACTTACAATTTCCAGACCAATAATATCCTCCATTTTTAACATGAGAATCCCTTGTATGATTACATATGTCAACGGTTAAACATTTTTCCCTTGACCTCAGCACAGCAATCATCTGAACAGAGCGAAATTACAGCCTAGCCATTAAGTTCATTGAAGTCCGGTTATCGTAAACGAATCTCGAGGCGGGGTACTTTGGATATGAGCTCAAAACAGGTATTCCGATCACCCCACTCAATATTAGGAAATAAAAAATTACGATTTTATTCGATGACAGGATCAAGAAAATCAGCCAGTGGATGTGGGATAGGCGCTATATCGGGTTTATTGGGGGTCATTTCGGTCGTCTCCAACGCAGGTAATAAATGATTGACACCACACAAGCAAAACCCAATAGAACTGGGATCATAACAATCCATGAAGGAAACTCATCAATCGACTGAACCGTGACGGTAATCGATGCGTTGTTATTTGTCTCGTTAAGTTCACCAATGAGGTTCGAAGTATCAATCGATACTGTGATCACGTGGGTTCCACTTGCCGCGATCCATGTTATCGAGACATTTTCACTTCCGTTGATCGGTAAATAACTGATGAACTTCTGCTGCGTCATCGGAGAGCCGTCAATGGCAAAAGTGACGATAATGTTAATCGCGTCTTCCGTTCCAAGATTTGCGATCGTTGCATTTATTACGACCTCATCTCCATCCCTGATCTCATTCGATGATAGATTGAGACTTCCAGGGACTGTGACAAGATCTGGCATGAAAAGGAATGATGGAGGAACTGATATTTCGACTGACGCAAAGTTATTCGATTCATTAAGTTCCTTGATTTTATCATCTGGGTCGATCAAGATTCTAATCAGATGAGTGCCCTGGATCGCTTGCCATACAAAGCTCACTGTGGACGAACTATTTATGGGCAAGAGTTCGATCGCTTTTAGCGAGTCAATCTGCGAAGTACCGCGGAAAGCCTCCACCTCGACGCCAGTTGCGTCAGAGTTGCCGATATTCGTAACGTTGACAACGATGTTTACGTAATCTCCAGCTTCAAAAATCTCCGGCGAAAAAGTGATGTTCGAAGCAGTCACGATGAGATCCGGAAAAAGCTCGACTGGATTTTCGATGAAAATATTGACCGAATCAATCTCAGAAAAAGAATCACCATCGAAGGCCCTCGCCTCTATCACATATTCGCCATTAAAGAATCTCGTCGTGTTGAAGTCAAAAGCCCATTCGGTAAGACCTTCTGCATCCTCCCATTCTGTTCCCTCACCAGAGCCAACGCTTCTCACGCGAACTTGCACACTGACAAGTGTATCATTTCCATCTGGATCAGATGCATGTCCAGATATCACAATGAGTCCTTCGACAGCTGAACCTGGAGTGGGATAGTCAATCGTACACAAGGGCGGCACATTGATCATTTTCGTGAACATGATACTTTGTGGTGTCTCCCTTCTGTCCTCAAAAACAACAAGGGGGACCCTTCCGCTATAAATTGCAATATCAGGATTCTGGCGCTTGCTACTGGTCGTCGCATCATCAACCCTGATGCTCGGTGAAAATGTCATCCCACCATTTCTTGAAATTGCGTATCTAATTTCATTTGTAGTGAGCGTCTGGAGTTTGTAAGCGACCGATATATTACCACCGCTGTCAGAGGCAACAGAAGGATCAACGCTGACGCCACCATCACTGACAACCCTTGAGTACGAAAAAGTCTCACCACCGTCAGAGGAAACCGACGCGCGAATTACTGAGGTACCTGTTCGATAATCCTCCCAGACTACTATAGGATTGCCATTGGGTAGAAAGCATACGTCTGGCGATGTTTGCTTGACATAATTCGGGCCATCACTGATTTTCATATTTGCTGAAAAGGTAACCCCACTATCATTAGAAATGGCGCCATATATATCATAAAGAGGGTCGCTTCTAGTGTCTTGCCAGACGATTATGAGTTTGCTCCCGAGGGACGCAGCCCTAGGCGCACTTAATAACGACTCGGTAGTCGCAGTATCATCAATTCGCCTCGGCATCTCAAATGTTATCCCCCAATCAAGCGACCTCGTCAGGAAAATTTTGGTGTAGCTAGATGAACCGATAGTCACATTTTGAGACCACACAACGTAGATAGTGTTGTTTGCGATTGTGATATCTGGTTCAGTTGCATGAGTCCCGGGAGGACTGATTTGGATATTGCTTGAAAAAGTCCTCCCACCGTCATCTGATTTTGAGAAAAAAATTGAAGGAACATCATCATTCCTTGCATCTTCCCAAACAACAAAGACGGAGCCTGTTTCGTTTACGGCAATCGATGGAGAGGAACGGTGTCCTGAGGACTCCCCTGCATCGTCAACTCTCACCTTCTCCAAAAAATCATATCCCGAATTTTCTGACCTCGCGTAGAAGATCCGATCATAATAGGTTATGCCTTCCGCCCAGACGACTGAGATATTCCCATGCAAGTCCACTGCAATCCTCGGATACGCCTGGGCATCGTGAGTTGCGTTACTGTCAACAGGCGTATTTCCCGAGAACACAAGTCCCTCGGCTTGTTGCGTGACTGGAACGAAAGGAAAACATGTCAGGATGAGGGTGATAGTAATCATGGCCGTGATGGCCTTTCCGTGCATCTGTATCCTCCTACGCATCGCAATGAACCATGTGGCTTAAAATGGTTTTGAACAATCATGAGCTCTAGTAATCGAGCCCTTCTATGCTTACATGGTTGAAATACATTGCATACTGGTGACGTATCCTGGAGATGATCTCCGAAATCAATAACTTAGGACAACAACCTGGGACTTCAACGAAATGAGAACAGGGGATTTTCGGCATATTAAAAACGATAGTACCAACTGATTACGGCTCTCAATGAATTAAATAAACGACATTCTTCAGCATTATTGTCTTATAATTAATTGTTGAATACAAACCTCAGAAGCGCATGATGAGACTCGGAGAACGGCACAGAATTGATGCTGATCGTGCAACTGGAAAGGATTGAGATGGTCGTTTGATATGATAGAGGCACTACTTTCGATTATGATTCCTGAAAGCTGGGTAACGGATATACTGAAGAAGTACTCTGCAAAGATCGAGTTTATCGAGTGCATGCCTTTCGGGAAGAAAGGTGGAAGGGGTCTCGTCGAAATGGGTGGGGATAAGACAACAATGGAATCGATCATTAAGGAGATCAAGATGCACCCTGCCGTGTGCAGAGCAGAGATCTCGTTTCGCAACGATGGTAAGGCCTCAGGATATATCATCACAAATAAGTGTGTCGCTTGTGAAGCCCTATCGCGATCTGAATGCTTCTTACGATCAGCTACGAGCATCGGAAACGGAAAAGTCCTTTGGAGAGTTGTTAGTGGGAAGAAGAAGTCGCTCGCTTCACTCGTGCGAGACCTTAAGTCAGTCGGGTGCCAGGTTGAGATCAAAAGCGTAACAAAAGTTGAAGGCACGAGCATGTTGACGAGACGCCAGGAAGAGGTCCTTAGGCTGGCCTTCGAAAAGGGTTATTATGATTGCCCAAAGAAAACCACCATTAGAGATCTTGCAAAGGAACTCGACATATCCCCTTCAGCGCTTGGTGAGATTCTGCAGAGGGGGGAGAAGGCAATACTGGAGGAGTACTTCAGAAAAAAGAGATGAGACTTTTTCTTTAGAATCGAGCTGACGGCAGCGCGTGAGGACTTTTGCAGCAACAAAAACCCAGGAGATTTTATGACGGACATATTCGGCAAAATTGTCATCATATGCTTGTAGATATTCCGTGCGGAGTGTAACGACGATGACGATGAGCTCAACAACTCAAGAGATTAAAGTCGAAACAAAGAGTTCGAAGCGTAGTGCAGAAGATGTGAAACTGGCCGAGAACTTGAAGAAGATCAAGCACAAGATCATGGTAATGAGTGGAAAAGGAGGAGTCGGGAAAAGCACGATCGCAGTCAACCTGGCTTTCGGGCTTGCAATGAGAGGTATGGAAGTCGGCATTCTCGACGCTGACATACATGGCCCGAATGTGCCAAAGATGCTCGGGGTAGAGCACGCGCTTCTCACGCACGACGGTTCCTATATCCTTCCAGTAATTGTC
>JARYLV010000021.1 GCA_029907465.1 Methanomassiliicoccales archaeon | reverse complement strand
CCCCCCCCCACGATATCAGATTGCATGACCTGAGCGCGCGCCTTATCTATTGAACCTTCAGAATTCATTTGTGCCAGTTGCATCAAAAGACCCTCACAAGCTCGCTCACTAGTGCACTTGCAACAAGACTCGAGTAGAGTTATTGATAAAGTCGATATTGTCACCCGAGATTAATTCGGATAACCTTTTGACCTCACATACCATCAGAAAATAATGGTCGGGAGGAAAAATGGGTAACACAAATTTCTTTGGAAAAAGGGTCATTTTTCCCATTTGCGAGTAGAGTGGCACACCTTGTATTTCAGCACCTTTTTGTTCTTCAAAAATGTCATTTATGGTAATTGCTATTTTGCTAAAATAGTCGAATTACCATCCCAATTCAAAGATAACAATAATTGATGCTGGAGCGATGTATTGCCATCTCGATTGTTGATGGCTACGAATTATTTATTTAATAAGAAAGCAGGACTTTCAGGTTCAAACAGATACTCACTTCACTTTAGACTATTGTATAATTTTGTTAGATTGAATTTTTTGCATCTCCCCTTAGTCACCATTCCTAAGATTTATGATTATTCTAGCGACATTACTTTTCGTTAGACTTTTTTTCCAAAATATGAATAAAAAAGACCGGATCTCACATTTGACCAAGCGATGGAAATTGCAATTTCTAAAATGCAGCCAGACATTTTAATAAAATAATCTAGGTATCCAATGATTTGGGATATCCTTGGCTCAGACTAGCACTATCAAGGAATCTTTTTGAGGGTTCGGTTCTCGCGAACAATAATCGAGCGAGGCGGATCTAATTTTATAATTGCTCATGGTTTCCAGCAAAGCGGCGAGTTAATTGATTGAGTTCAGTTTTCTCTAGCTGGTTCGCTATTTATATTTACGACCAAAACTGTATTTTTCTATCAAAACTGTAACAGGGGGTGTCCCACGAGAAGATCTGCAGTAACAATTACGGCAGCTACCCTTGTAGTTGGGATAATTCTGATTTTTAGCCTTTTTCTACAATCGGCGAATAATGAGGAGACGATCACACCTCAAGATGAGCCTACAATCCCTGCGCGAGGATATTTCATGGGCATCCTTCCGACCCCGAGGTCAGGGCAGTCTTTTGCTGATGCATATGCAGAGGCGGCCGAATATGTAGACTTCGTCCCAGTGTGGGGTAAACCATCACCCTTCTACGCAATGCCGTCTGATCTATCTGGCTCATGGGGGGAGACTTTTATTGACGGATACATCCGCGGGAACGGCATGTTCCCGCTCATCCAGTTTTCCTTTTTCGGATCCGGAGTGTCGCTTGTAACGCCACCTGGAATGAATAATGCATCACTTTCTGATTCTGAATGGCGTTCGACTTACAAAAATGCCGTACTCGATACAGTTCGTGCGGTCAAGCCACTCTACGTTTCGGTAGGCAACGAAGTCAACAGGTGGTTCGAAAAATACGGTGCTGAACCAGGGGATCCGAATGGCTTCCAGCACTTCGTCACGCTCTATGATGAGATTTATGACGCAGTTAAGGAGTTATCGAACAAGATACAAGTCTTCTGCGTATTTGCGCGTGAGGTAGTCTCTGAGCACCGCGAAGCAAACCTCAGCGTCCTCAGCATGTTCAACTTGAGCAAACTCGATCTCCTCGCCTTCACGAGCTATCCTTATGCCGTGCAAGGCATAAACAGGCCCGCAGACATACCAGATGACTACTACTCGCGTGCACTGGTATATATGCCAGGGAAAAAATTAGCATTTACAGAACTCGGCTGGTCTGCGCACGAAGCATTTGGGGGAGAACAAGGTCAAGCGGATTTCTTAAGGGATGTCGCGGGGAGATTGACGACGGAACAGGGCGTTGAACTGCACATGCTCGCATGGGCCTGGCTGCACGACCTCGATGCAAATGATACCATCGGCCTCATCTCATTTTACGGAGCGGAGAGACTCGCATTTTCCGTTTGGAAAGAGTTGTCAGGAAACGTGTGAGGATCCCGTCTAAAATTGAAAAGTCAACGAGCATTTTCTCTGAAGATCTGGAGTGGACGCTAGGTTTACTTTTTTTCTTTTTATTACTCGACCTTCCCACGGCTTTACCACGGATGTGTCATGAGAAGATCCTAAGAATCACTACGAACTCTGATCGCATGACACTTGGAGAAACCCTCCAGTTTTGCCTATCAAGTCTAAATCAAAGAATAGGCATCATGGGCTGGATAGAAACGAGAAACGGGCTCCATGCCTGGATGCGATTTATCATAATCATTCCGAATGAAGTAGGCTATAGAATTTCTCGAGACCACTTTCCAGATATCTTTTGTTCTGCTTCGATATGATCTCGACAGGAACCTGGTAGATATATCAGTGAATTATGAAAAGAAAGTAGCATATCCGTTGTACAATATACGCCTGCATTGAGGTCGTTCAGATGAAGAAGGAAATCGGTGCAAAGAACTGCCTATATCCAATGCCAACGGTTCTCGTTGGTGCGCTGGTCAACGGAAGACCAAATTATGTCACGATCGCCCACGTCGGCATCGCGGATTTCAATTCAGTCACGATAAGCATGAATAAGAAGCACTACACGAATGCTGGCATTAAGGAGAACAAGTGTTTCAGCATCAATATACCGACAGAGGACATGGTAAAGGTCACTGACTACTGCGGGATCGTATCGGGGAAGGACGAAGACAAGTCTTCACTCTTCAGGGCATTTTACGGCAAGCTCGGGAAGGCCCCGATGATCGAGGAATGCCCCCTCTGCATGGAATGCGAACTTATCTCAACCGTTGATTTCCCCAACCACGATCTCTTCGTTGGGAAAGTCGTCGGGACCTATTGCGATGAGGGTGTCATGACAGAGACGACCGTCAACTTCTCGAAGCTACGGCCAATCCTCTTCTCGATGACAGATCGGTCTTACTACCGATTGGGCGACAGGCTTGGAAAACCCTGGAGCATTGGTAAGGAATTCAAGAAGGGCACAGATCGCTGAGCAAAAGTCATAAGGGACAAGAGATCAGAGGACACGCGATAGGATGTAACAAGTTGTTCATGACACAGTGGAATATCTACAGTGGCTTGCAGGCTTTGAACAAGAAAGATAGGGGGATATTAAATGGGTTTCAAAATGAAAAAAGGAGAGAGCCCACCGCAGTAGCAATTGGAGGCATCCGTGCATAGACCACATGTACCATCTTCCGCGATTTTCCTATCCTCTCCTTACGTTATCCTCAGCTCATTGAAGAAATCACTCACGTCAATCGTTGGGGCACCCCTCTCATCACAGATTTTCTGTTTTGCTGGGGGGAGTGTCCTATAAAATGGAATGCGCTCAGTTATGCGGTCCTGGAAAGTGGGTAGAAGCTCATTCCGGTAGAAGATACCAATCGGGATCCTATTACCCCACTCCTGGCTCTTCCTCATGGCCTCGACCTTCTTCTCGAAGTCCTCGTCCAGATTCCGTACATTGGGGTTATAGCCCGTCTCTTCCAGCCTGTAAATCCTCGGCACGGGCTTCCCAGTCTCAGGGTCGATGCGATCCATTCCTGCATACCAGTCCTTTGTGTTGATGTCGTTGTATGTGGGACATGGCTGTAGGATATCTACAAGTGCCAACCCCTTGTGTCTGATCGCTTCCTTGATGATCTCCTTCAGATGCTTTGTATCGAAAGCGTAGCCCCTCGCGACAAATGTGTATCCCGAAGACACGGCGAGCATGACGGGGTTTATCGCCTCGTTGATATTGGGTCTCGGGATTGCCTTTACCTTCAAGCCCAGTCTCAGGGTCGGAGAGGCTTGCCCTTTAGTGAGGCCATATACGCCGTTATTATGGATAAGGTAAGTCATATCCACATTCCTTCTTCCTGCGTTCACCAAATGCCCCACACCTATCCCCAGGCCGTCACCGTCTCCCCCTATCGCGATGACTTCGAGATCAGGATTGGCGACTTTCACCCCCTGGGCAAAGGGCAGCGTTCTGCCGTGGAGTGTGTGTACGCCGTTGGCCTTCACGAAATGCGGCACCTTTCCAGAACAACCTATCCCAGAGACAAGCACGATCTGATGCGGTTCCAGACCGAGCTCAGCCAACGCCGCTTGAAGTGCTGCCAGAATGGCATGGTTACCGCAACCTGGACACCAATCGACGAAAACATCGCTCTTGAAATCTGACCATTTAAGAACCATAAGTCAACACCTGCCTTTCTGGAGCCCGCCCAGTAAGGGCGTCTTTCAAAGCGTTGTAGACTTCCGTCGAAGTCATCGGCCGCCCGTTATACTTGAGGATGCGGAAATCGACTGATATCCCCGTCTGCTCTCTCAAAATCCCCGCAAGCTGACCCGAGAAATTCATCTCGATGTCGATAACCTTCCTCGCTGTTTCGAGCCTCTTCGCGACGTATTCCCGTGGGAAAGGTTCGATCATTCTGATCTGTAGAAAACCTATTCGAAAGCCTTCAGACAACAACTCCTCCATGGCTTCTAGAATGGCACCTTTCGGCGACCCCCAGCTGACGATGATGTTCTCCGCACTCTGATCGCCGAAGGAGTTGATTTTTTCCTCGACTGGTACCTCCCTTGCGATAGTCTCTAACTTCCTCATTCGTTTCTCCATCATCAGTGTCCTATTGGTCGCCTCTTCGCTGATATGACCTTTCTCATTATGTTCATCACCAGTATACCAGCTGATCACGTTCTTTGCGCCGACAAAAGCTCTAGGCGATACACCTGACTCTGTGAAGGCAAAGCGTTTATATTCGTCCTTCTCCACGCCCGCCTCGTCTAGTATGTCTCCCCGTTTAATCAAGACCTTTTCAACATCAAAGAATGGGAATGTCTGCGAGCTGTTTGCGAGTGCCTTGTCTATCAAGTGGATCACTGGGAGCTGGAATTGCTCAGCGTAATTAAATGCGGTGACCGCGTCATAGAAACATTCTTTTATGTCACCTGAGGCGAGTACGATGCGGGGGAACTCGCCGTGTCCAGCGTGAATGGCAAACCTCAGATCGTCCTGACCATGTCTCGTCGGTAGGCCTGTGGATGGCGCACCACGCTGGTAATAGGTTATGACTACTGGAACCTCGTTGTTACCTGCCCATGAAAGACCTTCCGTCATCAAAGAAAACCCAGGACCAGAGGTCGACGTGGCAGCTCTTGCACCGGTGAGAGCCGCACCCGATGCCATCGTGATCGCCGCAATCTCATCTTCGGTCTGAAGAACAACGACACCAGCCTCTTCACTGGAGCTCCTAGTCTTGAGGATCTCATGGGCCTCTATATACTCGCTTTCATCTGCAGCTGGCGTTATGGGGTAGTATGTCTGGATTCTACATCCTCCCAACACCTTACCAATGGCAACTGCCTGATTTCCCGAGAGAAAAATCCTCTTCTCAGAAACGTTGAGTCTCGGGAGATGATAATTGATACCTGCTGGTAGATTATTCCTAGCATATTCGTACGCAAGATTAAGGGCGAGCAAGTTCATCTTAACAATCTTCGGTTTTTCCGAGAAT
Source organism: Methanomassiliicoccales archaeon (assembly GCA_029907465.1). Lineage (NCBI taxonomy): Archaea > Methanobacteriati > Thermoplasmatota > Thermoplasmata > Methanomassiliicoccales > Methanomassiliicoccales archaeon. Next base: position 19,611 of record JARYLV010000021.1, on the reverse strand, counting down.
ACTTCCCTCAAGGCCCTTTCCACTAGTTCCAACTCATATCCTAATAAACCGAATGAGATGCCTATCGCGAGTACGTTAACAATCCTAGAGACCTTCGCTATTCTGTCTTCGCCGAGTTTTTTTCCGATTTCTTGCATTAACTCGGAGTAGGGGACTGTGAGGACGTGAACACCTCTCTCCCTTGCGCGCGCGAGCAGATCACCTAAGTTATCGCTTATTTTCTCTTTTTCCAGATATTTCCGAAACTCTGTTTTGAATTCGAGCGGTAGCGAAGGTATATCGAAGATCTTAGTGTCCACCTGGCCCTTATCGATTATCACTACGCCACCTGCAACGACCTCTTGGATGTGCCTGACCACAGTCTCAGCGTCGAAGGCCGCTAGGAAATCTACGTCGTTCACGTTCGCCGAGACCTCTCCTGGAGAGATACGGAGATGAAAATAACTGTGCATTCCTTTTATGTTAGAGTGGTATTCTCGTCTCCCGTATACATGTAATCCTCCATTGCCGCACGCTCTCCCGAAGATATTGGCCGCGACGTCGATACCGCTCCCCTGCGGGCCCCCTACCATCCAATTAAATCCCTTATCTAGCAAGTCTTCAACCCCTTGAAGGCCAGATCTATCCGCCAGTTGCCTTATCGCATCCGATACAACAATCGCATCCCTCTGTTTCTCCACAGTAAGGACATGCACAGGCGCACTCATCGATCGGGAGGCCGCAGCTAACGCATAGTGGTTCAAAACTCTCGAAGTCCATATCAACCCTGTTTTACTACGGACCAAGCGAGATTTTAATCTTTGCGATGGGTGAGGTCTCTTATCAAAACAAGAAAGGGCAGCGGAGGATGTCAAATCCTGATCACCGTTGTCACTTCAAAATTAGAGTATATACCTAGCGATACGATCGGCCCCGAGGAGGTAGGACGATTGGAGACAAAAGGGAAGTGAACGCAGTGTTCCAAATGAAAAACACGTCCCAGCTTACCCCCTGGCGACGAATGACAAATCCCTCAGCTTCCTCGTCATTCCCCAATAAGTAGAATTGAAGTCGTTTCCACCGCTGCTGGTATGCTGAAGATGAAACAAGCAAATTTGAAAAGAAATAAATCATCGATGCTCCGTAGTAAGGGCAAGGCGAACAATGTGAACATTGTTAAGGTACCTGGTGAAAACACGAAGCACAAGGTCATCGTCTACGCGCTGAGCACCTGTGTGTGGTGCAAGCATGTGAAGAATTTTTTGAAACAGCACAAAGTCGAATACGAGTACGTCGACGTTGACCTTTGCGGTAAAGAGGATAGAGAGAAAATAAAGAAGGAGATCTCAAAGAAGGGTGGGAGCTTTTCTTTTCCGACGATAATCGTCGATGACAAGGTCTTGATTGAGGGTTTCCGTGAAGATAAGCTCAAGGATGTATTGGGATTATGATAACACTAAAAGAAGTCCGGCGTAGGGCTGAAGCTGACGCAAAGTCGAGCGGTTGCTATCTGAATCCAGACTCAGAGTTCCTAGAGAGCTTGCTTGAGGGGCTGAGAAGGAATGAGGAGCGCTACGGCTATCCTTCGTGCCCCTGTCGTTTAGCTTCTGGGGATTTCGAACTTGATAGGGACATAATATGCCCTTGCGATTACCGTGACGCGGATGTGGTGGATTTTGGGACATGTTACTGCGGGTTGTATGTGAGTAAGGACGTGCACGAAGGAAGACAACCGTTTAAGCCCATCCCCGAGCGGAGACCACCAGAAAAACAATTGCTTGCCTTCGAATCTGGGGGAGAGCCCACCGAGGGACCGAAAGACCGTCGTGAAGGACAAATTGATCAAAAAGAAAATGTAGAGAGGGTAGCCCAGGTAAGAAGGACACTGTGGTACTGTAAACAATGTGGCTATGTGGCATACAGGGAAGATCCTCCTCACGTCTGCCCGATCTGTAAGGCAAAAAAGGAAATGTTTGAGAAAATGGGACTTTTCCGATCTTTTTTCGCTGAACTGGAGTCTTCAAATATCAATGCAAACTTTGAACGCGAAAGATGAGACAATTGAATAATCGGAGTCAAAGTTTTCCCGTTATTCTATTGATTTTCTTTGAACTCGACTCTCTGCAATTCTCAATCGAGCCGTTGTTCAGTACAACCAAAAAAATGTTCGGGGGCAAAATGAAAAAAGAGATGCTTTTCGAATAGATTAGTTTCTTCAGTTATTCTCGAGCGGTCTAAAAAGAGGCACGGAGAATTTTCCGCAAGAGTTCGACACATTCCAACATCCCCCTCGATAACAAGTAAGATGATAAATAATCCCTTTTCAGCGGTTCTTATTTTTCCTGGTTTTTATGTGAAACTCTGAGAGAAGAATTGAGCCGTAATTTAACTAAGGATTCTTGCGATGAAAGGTGCTGAAACGCCTAATAAATCAGGTAAACTTTATTATCATGAATCCTGAGATATATCAGTTGAAGGGACGGTATCGTCTTGAAAAAGATTTACGCGATTCCCATCGTCGTAATCATTGTCGCCACTTTGGTCGGCGCCTATCTCTTTCTTTCTTTTGCAAAACCGATGGTTATCTACGAGGGCTTTGAGACAGCGCGGGAAGATTGGTCCGCTGATGCAGATGTCCCATTGGACCCGAATAACCCAGGAAATCCGGTGAGGTGGGAAGTCGAACGTGTGGCAAACTTAGCGCATGCGGGTAATTACTCACTGAAGTTGTTTATTGATGGAAAGATGGACGACGGGACAATATGGATCGAGAGAAAAATAGATTCGGGGAAAGGCGGGCGAATTGCTGTCGACCTCTCCTTCTGGCTCTGGAGCGAGGAGGAGAGCTTCAACACTATTGCAGCCGTATGCGCCTACATCGGGACAAGTAACCCCGAAGCTGAAGGAGATTTCGTTGTTCTCGGGGCGGCCAATGAGGTTGCAGGGTGGAAGGATTACTCGTACAGGCTCGAATTTGACTCGGGGTCTTCCGGAGAGTTCTGGGTAGCCGTTGGGATATCAGTCCGATGGGAGACAGAAATGACGTACTTTATAGATGATATTCAAATAGAAGTGAGGTAATGGGTGCGCAGTGTAATCTAGAAGAAGACCTGAATTTGACTTTATGTGTCAATTGCGCCCGCTCGGCTCCTCTCCAGAAGAATATATCAACATTAAAATTTGATCGTCTCCAGAACTTTCAAGATATATGGCAGACGACGGATCGGTATAGATATTCCCAATTATCTTAAGCTCGCGATAGACGACCTGGTTGCCGGTTTGATAGGAATGGCGCTCCCGCAAGTTCTTTTAATGAAATAAAACTGGCCTAAAAGGCAACCGATGGTGAATTTGTTGTGTTTGTCGTTTTAGGAATATCAGCAACATCGGTGACCTAGTCCTGCGGGAGCGGTGGCGCCTCCTCCCCGCGGTCTTCATCAGTGATATGATTGGAACGGCGTTCTCGATGATCTATCATTTCCTCATTCACGACTTAAGTTTCTATGCATTTCGTTATCGTTGGCATAATGGCATTTTCTAATGCAACCTGAAAAGCACTATTAGCAGTGTTCCCAATGTACGCAGGAGATATACATCAATTTTGGATAATCCAGCGTTCAAAAAGCCTCCATATATCTTAATCCCGGTCTCGATGAATATTTATATTGAATGTTACCAAAGGGTAAACGATGGTTATCGTCGGGGCGTGCGGAAGGGCTTGCGAGAAATGTCCTTTTTATGGGGATGACTGCGAGGGTTGCTTTGAAGAGATGAAGAATTCTTCCCGATATCACTGTAAGGTGTACGATTGCGTGATCTCGAGGAGATTGGAGACCTGCCTTGAATGCGGCGAAGTTGATGTCTGCACGCTTGTGCGTGAGCACCAGGCACTTTGCCCACTAATAGTCCTCAAGGCGACGCGGCGTCGATACAGTCGCGAGACGGGAGCATGGAGTTTAGCGCACTGATTTTTGTGGTAGTACTATATTCTAAAGAAGTGCATAACCGATAAAGGGAGAAATAATGGCGTAAAATCCCTTCTAAATTTTTTGATGGGCTTGCCGTAAATATTCCAGATTCAAATCTCCGCCCGTGCTGTCGTGGTTTGGAAATTGTCGATTTCATTGCGGTGTTTCTCGATAGAAAAGATCTGTAGATGTGGATGGCAAAGCACTTTCGGTCCACTCTCCCCTCTTTCTATTTAACCCCCGGAGGAGTGGGTATTAATGAGTCATGGAAATCGCAACACAGTCCATCTACATTCAGGAAGGGGCGTTCAACGTCCTCATCGCACCAGAGGAAATAGCGCTGAGGATCTTCAACGACCATCTAGAGCTTCAGAACTACCTCATACTCTATATCTGTGGGAACTATTCGACGCTCCTCAGTAGGCTCAGCCGAAAGTTTACAGAATTCGATGTCCGGAGAGCGTTCACAGCCTTTCAGTTATTGAGAATTCTCAAGGAACACCACCACTCTTTTATCTTTATAGAATACGACCCGACGCTATTCTCAGAGCACGAGGAACTCATCGAGCACATCCCCCTCCTTTTGAGAGAGATCTCTTCTGCTACGACCGTTCTCCTATACTCACCAAGAATCGACCAATTTCTTCGGATCGTTTCTGAAAAGGCCCATCGGGTTTTTTTCGTGAGCGAATTCGAGCGTCAAGTAGCGAAGAAGAGAGTCGCAGCACCGATTCAATCTACACTGGAGGAATTTTGATGGGAAGGAGTACCGAGAGTATACGGATGGAAGTGAAGAAAATCGCCAAACGCTGGGAGAAGGCGGGGAGAGCCCTGAAAGATGATGAGAAAAAGTACGCAGAGCGGCTTGCTGAGATGATGGAGAGACATTCGAGTGAGGTCTTCTATGGATTCGATGACCCACTCGAGGCTTCCCTCTTTGCATTATTCATCGAACTGATGAGGATGATGGAGAAAAACGATGTGGGTTTTTGATTCATCGTATGGTCGATCTGTTGAACTCTGGATCAAGGATGGGGGGACTCGAAAAATCTGCGAGGGATACTCCCCTCCTTTCTTCGTTCACTTCAAGGACAAGCATTCAGCATTGGACCTAATTGAAGGTCTCGCATCAAGATATAAAGTTGAAGAGTGCCGTTTCAAAACAATTTACGGGGTGCTAGAAGGATATGCGATACATGCCCCGATGACAGTTGCTGAGCTAATCGAGAAGCAGACGAAGTACGACGCAGAACTTTTCAATGTCGATGTGAGGAGAGACCACCGGTTTCTTGCTGAGAGAAATCTTTCGATGTGCACATCTGCTAAAGAATCGAAGTATTCGCTAGATTTCGATGTTCCGCTGGAAATATTGACGATGCGCGTCGAGGGGGACATCCAGACATCTGAGATACGCTCGATCAAATTACAAGGTGATGGGAAGACTGTTATCTCAGGAAATGAGAAAAGGGTTCTCTCGGACCTCTCCTCATTACTCCAGACCATCGACCCCGACGTCATCCTCCTTCCCAATGCAGACATATGGATCCCGCGCATCTTGGAAAAGAGTAGATTATACAGGATCCAAATGCCGATCAGTAGGAGTGGACGATATCGAACGATTTCTCCGAAATCGTACTGGAGTTATGGCAAGGTGAACTACAGGGGCGGTTCCGTCATCCCAGAGGGCAGAATTCTGATCGACACGGAGAACAGTTTCACCTACGCGGAGAGCGGGCTCTACGGCGTCATCACGGCAGCGCGGTTGACGGGGTTATCGCCGAATCTCACATCAAGATTTACACCTGGAACATTGATCTCATCATACGAAGTCTACGAGGCGGTGAAACGTGGCATAGCGGTCCCCTTTAGAAAAAGCGATGCTGAGCACCTGCGGCACTTTAGAGAGTTGAAAGCGATGGACAAGGGCGGGATGATCTTTCAGCCCGAACCTGGCCTCTATGAAAAGGTATACCAACTTGACTTCACTTCCCTCTATCCCTTCATCATCGTCAGGTATAACCTCTCGCCAGAGAGCCTCAATAGTTCTCGCAGAGGATTTCTTCCAGAGGTCATTGAACCACTTCTCCAAATGAGGATAGCGACGAAAAGAGAGAAGAGGTCAAACCCTAAGTACGCGCAGTTAGACTCGATATTAAAATGGATGCTGGTCACGTGTTTCGGATACACGGGCTACAGGAATGCAAAATTCGGAAGCATCGAAGTACATGAAAGGATTACATCGACCGCAAGGGAGATACTGGTCAGGGTGAAGGAGATCGCCGAATCGATGGGTCTAGAAGTGCTGCACGGGATTGTGGATTGTCTCTGGATCAGAGGAGAAGGTGTCGAGGGATTTAAGGAGAGAGTGGAGCGGGAAATCGTCATACCAACGGAAATTGAGGAATATGACTGGATTGTCTTCCTTCCGATGGAGGACGGGAGCGGCGCTTATAATCGCTATTTCGGACGGCTGTCGAATGGTGAAATGAAGGTGAGGGGAGTAATGGCTAGAAGGGATGACACGCCGGTATATATAAAAAAGATGCAGGAGGAAATGTTCAAGCGGATGTCGGGGGCGAAGGATGCGAGGGCCCTATCGGAAATGAGCATGGAGCTCAAGGCGATTTATAACAATTATCTGAAATCGCTTCCACACGCCGATTTCGATGAGATAAAGATCAGGAGGAAAATAAGCAAACTCGATTATACGAAGCACTCTCTCGAAGCGTCTGCCGTTGAGGCGCTGTTAAAAAATCAAGTCCCTGTGAGACCGGGCATGGAGATCGAGTACGTTGTCGTTGATGCGAAAAAATGGCGTGTCGGTATTAGTTCTGAACGTACTCCTTTCGATGTTGAGTACTATGAAAAGTTGCTGGCCAAGGCGTGGAGGGAAATCGAATTCGCCCTCGTGTCTGAGTTTGATGAATCACCTGGTATTACTAAAACGGATATACGAGATAATCATTGTGAGAACATCAGACTCAGCGCATAAACGAGACAACAGCTCAAAAATCGTAACGTTTGATTCCTGAGCTCCTCGCAAGATTCAATTCTGTCGCGATTGAAATTATTGAAATACTTACGCTTCAATTCAATGACGATGCATTACGTCTCTGGCCTGATGCTCACTGACGAGGGGTTCATCGAAGGCCATATCGGTTTCGAGGACGGGAGAGTCGTCGAGGTCGGAAGGGGTGAGGCACGCTCGAGTCTTGCAAGAGGGGTCATCGTCCCTACAATGGTCAACGCTCACACCCATATCGCTGACTTTCTCGTGCCAGTAGATTTTTCACTTCCTCTCGAGCAAATCGTCGCTCCGCCCGACGGCCTGAAGCACCGGATGCTGAAAGAGATCCCAGGAGATCGATTGATAAAATCAATGAGACACCTCGCCCGCTATATGTTGAGGCGCGGAACTTCTCATTTTATCGATTTCCGGGAGGGGGGTGTGATTGGCGCACAATTATTATCAAAAATAAGGGACGGCACAGCAAAGCCCGTCATCTTCGGACGGCCGAGCGGTCTTGAATTTCTCAGGGAGGAGGTAGATGAAATACTGAAGGTAGCGGACGGGATCGGGGTTTCCGCGATCTCTGACTGGGACTATTCAGTGTTACATGACCTTGCGTCGTACGTGAGGAAGAAAAAGAAACGATTCGCGCTTCACGCGAGTGAGAGGATAAGAGAAGACATCGATAAAGTTCTCGATTTGAGGCCCTCCTTTATCGTCCACATGACCGTTGCTACTGATAGCGACCTTGAACTCTGTGCACAGGAGAATGTCCCGATTGTTGTTTGTCCGAGATCGAATCTGCTATTCGGCCGAATTCCGCCGTTAGACCGTATGATCCATAAGGGGGTCCGGATAGCCCTTGGTACAGATAACGCGATGTTCTCATTACCGGATATGTTTACCGAATTGGAATTCGCTGGAAGAATCCTGAGATACCAGGGCATCAAAGAAGTTGACGATGTCCTGACTATGGTGTTCAAGACAGGGCGAGAAATCCTCGGGTTGAAGGGATTATCTGGATTGGCCCCAGGTGATCTTTGCGATTTCATGGTCATTGAATCAAAGGGTGGAGATCCTGTCACCGACCTTGTCTTTAGAAGTAGTTCATCAGATCCGATTATGGTGTGCGTCGGAGAGAGAGTTCTGGGAACTAAGAGGATTAAAATAAAAGAGTCGAAGAGTCAATGAATTGAGAGCTCTGGGTTACGATAAGTGGGTCATTCGTTGCTGAATGGGTTGTGATTTTGGAGAAGGTGTAGGGATTACTGAAAGATTAATCTGGCCACCGGGTAACATTGGCATTTGGAGCGCATTGCGGATATCGGCACTTGACTAGCTGGGAGACGTCTCGGAAAGAGAAATTATCTTCAAAGGAAATCGACAGGAGTTGGCCATGGCGATTTTTTGTCCTCGGGGTTCGGTGGCCTTCCTGAGATAATATGGTCGAAGGCGCTTGGAAGGCCTGACTATTCTTCCTGACCCCATTCATTGAACAGCTTCGTGATCCCCTTCTTTGCGACCGACCAGACGGGGACCCCGCCAGTCAAAACCGCAACCTGGAGAGCCTCAATGATCTCTTCCTTCGTAGCACCGTAGTTCTTGGCAACCTTCGCTTGTGGATAAACGCAATCCTCACACATTCTGACGGCGACACAAGCGAGCGCGATCAGCCTCTTTGTCTTCCTGTCCAGTGCGCTGTCCTCCACCATGATCTTGTCCATGTCGCCGATCAGCACGGCGAGATCCGGGTTGTATTCTTTGATATGTTCGAGCGTCTCAGGTGTGTATCCACACATCTTTTTGCTGAGTTCTTTTACCGTTTTTTCAGCCTTGTCATCCTTCTGTTGTTTTTTCTGTTGCTTCTTCATAATTACCAATAATTGGAGGAGTCCTTATTTAAAAATTGAAGCTGCAAAAGGGAATTTCGATCTATGCTTCTTAAGGTCGCTCAAAAACTCATCGAGTAACGGCGTAAGTCTGGTGAGCACATAGCCTCGGAAAAAAATCTAATTCTTGAGCCATTAGACACGAGTCCGGAGAACCTGGAACAATTGAAAATTTTGTTAATTCAAACCCATAAACAGATTCGTTAAATTTTGTATTTGGATATGAGAAAACTGCTGACACCGGCTCACAAGCAATGAATTAGAACGAAATGTCGGCTATGGAACCGAAAGGTTTTAAATTAACTTGGAACAATAGCTATCGAGCCCAGATCGAGATTGATAGGGACAAACTGGAGAACAAAAACAAAAGAAAAATATTTGATCTGGCAATTTGAAACACCTTAGATTTCCAGTTGAGAAGGGTAAGAGACTGGAGAGGGACGACATGACTCTCTTTAAGAAGATACTGATTCCCACGGATGGAAGCGAGTATACAAAAGCTGCGATTGCCAAAGGCCTTGAACTGGCAAAACTGATGAATGCAGAGGTCACAGCAATGTACGTTGTCGACCAGACCTCCTTCATCAATTTTCCAATGGACTCGACCATGGTCAGTGTTTACTCGCTTCTTGAAAAAGAAGGTAAAGAAGCGGTCGAATATGTGAAAAAAGAAGGGGAAAAGATCGGCGTGAAGGTGGAGACTGTTGTTGAAGAAGGATCACCTGTCAGGAAGATCGTCGACGCGTCTAAGAATTTTGATCTCATTGTCATGGGTACATTGGGCCGCACTGGATTTTCGAAACTATTGCTTGGTAGCGTGGCGGAAAGGGTTGTCAGGTATGCGGACTGCCCTGTGATGGTTGTCAGGGCGACTAGGAGGGAATCACAATGACCCTGGTCGAAGAGATCATGACGCCCAATCCAATCGTCGCACAGATCCCAAGCAGTCGAAACGAGGTCCTTAAGATCATGGTCAAACATAACCTCACTGGCCTGCCAGTTATAAGAAGAAACGACGGGATCTTGGCAGGAATGATCACGAGACAGGACATTTTCGAAAAACCTGACGAAGAACAGCTCGCCCTTATCATGAACAGGGATCCCCCTACAATAGGCCCGAAAGACAACGTGAAGAAGGCCGCAGAACTGTTCATCACTAAACAGGTACGGCACCTACCGGTCGTTGATGGTGCCAAATTGATCGGCATTGTGACGCCGACTGACCTTTTAGGCGTCGTTGAGAAGATTGCGACGAATATTCCCGTCGAGAAGGTGATCAGATCACCGTGCGTTCCGATCTATCAGGATGCACCGCTTGCGGTCGCCCTCGTGACCTTTAAAGTGAGTAAAGCAAGTGCATTGCCGGTTCTCGACGATACTGGCAGGCTCGTCGGCATCCTCACAGATAGGGACATCTTCAACAAATCATACATTAATGGTTCCGTAGCCATGGCTGACCTCGGGATAGGGCAGGATGAAGATGAGTGGACGTGGGAAGGTCTCAGAAATGTGATGAAGCTCTGGTATGAGGTTTCGAAGATAGAGCTACCTGGGCTGCCTGTGAGGGAGATCATGGTACGGGAGCCCGTAACTGTCTTCAAGAAGACAAGTGTCGCCGAGGCAGCACGTATTATGAGAAAAAACGATTTTGGTCAACTGCCTGTAAGGGACTCGAAGGATAATTTACTCGCGATGATTTACGATTTCGATGTCATATCGGTACTATTGGGTGATCAATGATGGACGCAAGCGATATTCTTGCACTGTGTAAACGCAGAGGATTTATCTGGCCTGCATTCGAAATCTATGGTGGCGTTGCCGGGATGTACGACTACGGTCCACTCGGTATCGCGATGAAGAATAACATCATAGATATCTGGCGGAAGGCATACACATTGGGAGAGGGGTTCATCGAGATCGACGGTCCGACGATTGGCCCTGAGATCGTGTTCAAGGCATCCGGGCACGTAGACGCGTTCTCGGATTCAATCGTCTCCTGCAAACAGTGTAAGGAATCATTCCGGGCGGATCACTTGGCAAAGGGTTTGCACAGCAACCCAGACTCCCTTTCAAATGAAGAGCTTTCGAAGTTACTGACGGAGAATGAGGTCAAGTGTCCTGAATGCGGTGGCGAGCTCACAGATGTCGAGGACTTCAACCTCATGTTCAAGACCACGATAGGCCCTGGTGCGGGCAGGTTAGGATACTTAAGACCAGAAACTGCCCAGAACATCTTTGTCAATTATCTGCAGCTTTACAGGTACGCGAGGGAAAAGCTGCCGTTTGGTGCGATTCAGATTGGACGGGGCTACAGAAACGAGATTTCACCACGCCAGGGTGTCATCAGGCTGCGAGAGTTCAACATGATGGAAGCTGAGCTCTTTGTCGACCCAGAGAACAAAACGTGGCCTAGATTCGATAAGATTAAGAACGAAAAGATGAAGCTCGTACCGAACAACGGCGAGGAGATCGAAATTTCTGTTGGGGAAGCGGTTGAAAAGCATATGATCGGAAATGCGACCCTTGCTTATTTCATGTACTTCACTCAAGAATTCTTGAAGACAGTTGGTATCGACCCAGAACGCCTGCGGTTCAGACAACACTTGCAGACGGAAATGGCTCATTATGCGTCGGATTGCTGGGACGCAGAAGTCCTGTTGTCATATGGGTGGACAGAGGTCGTTGGCATCGCTGACCGTGGATGCTGGGACCTCTCCAGACACATCGAGTTCTCGAATGCTGATCTCACCGCTTTCAAGAAATATGACGAGCCGGTTGAGATTGAAAAAGAGGTCATCAAACCGAAGTACGAGCTCTTAGGTCCCAAGTTCAAGGGGAAATCCGCGAAAATCGGGAAGGCGCTGGAAGAGACCGATCCCTCCAAGATTAAGGATGGGAAGATCGCGATTGATGTGGACGGCGAGACGATAACGATAGGGAGCGAGTTCTTTGAGGTTATCAGGGTAAAGGAAAAAGTTACTGGCAAAAAAATCGTGCCACACGTGATCGAGCCTTCCCATGGACTGGACAGGATATTCTATGCGTGCCTGGAACATGCATACACGCAGAAGAGTGACGGATATGTTGTGCTGAGGCTCAAACCCGCTATCGCACCGATCAAGGTCGGGGTATTCCCGCTCATGGCAAAGGACGGCCTCGATGTAAAGGCTGCGGAGATCGATGAACGGATACGGATGAGTGGCATCACCTCGTATTACGATGATTCTGGTTCGATTGGTAGGAGATACGCTAGAATGGACGAGATCGGCACTCCTTGGTGCATAACGGTTGACTACCAGACATTGAAAGACGGTACGGTGACGATCAGGGACAGGGACACGACGAAACAGGTCAGGATCCATGAGGAAAAGATTGTCCAAACGATAAACTCGCTGCTTTGCGGGACGCCGTTCAGTGCATTGGAACAGTGATCACTCGGTAAGCAATTGAGATTCAATTGATGAAACTCTCGGCACATATTAGAAATAATGCTATCGGCGGATGGAAACAATACTAATATGTTTAGATGGATATGTACAAGAGGTGAGAATTTTTGAGGGGAGAAAATCTTGAATCAGTGAAAGTGAGAGAGCAGATTAGGTCAGTGCTCGATCTGACGAAAGCAGGAGACATCATGAAGACTGAGTTTGAAGTCGTTGACCCTGAGACAACGATTTCCAATATCGTCTCAAAGATGAGAGCACTCGACCTTCATGAGATACCAGTTGTTGAGGATAATGGTAAATTCGTCGGGATTGTGAGTTACGCCTCGCTCATTAAGCGAAAGAATCTGCCGACTACGACCAAAGCGAAATCACTCGTTGAAATCCCTCCGAAAATTACGTCGAGTACCGTTCTCACCGACCTTGCTGAGAAGATCGTTTCAACGAGTTACCGACAGATGCCAGTCATTAGGGGAAAGAAGATTTCTGGCATAGTCTCAAGAGAGGATATTGTGAGGGTCGTCCCGAAGGTCAAGGAACTCGCATCGATGCCTGTGTCGGAGATCATGACGACAGACGTGCGGTCAGTCCGGGAAAAAGACCCGATCAGGGTTGCGGTTGATCTGATGTCAAAGCTTGAGATCAGGGCACTGCCAGTAGTCGATGAGAGCGGGAAATTGACCGGTATCATCGGGATAAAGGAGATCATCAATTACAACTGGCAGGAGAGGAAAAGGGAGACTGTAGGTGAACTCGTAGGGAGTAGCGAACCCATTGAGATCGAAGTCGGTTCCCTAGCTGTTGATCATCCATTGACTGTGACGCCACAAACGCACTTGCAAGAGGCGATCAGGATCATGATCGACAACAAGATCTCAACGCTTCCAATCGTCGAGGATGATAAATTGAAGGGAATCGTCACAACATACGATATCGTTGAATTGGTCGCATCGTTCAAGGCGAGGGACATGGTCTATGTGCAGATCACTGGCTTAGAAGAGGAAGATCGCTTGTCCCTTGATGTGATGGATGAGGAGATCGAGAGAGAACTGAAAAAGATCGCGAAGATATCGAAGCCACTCCTCTTCACCCTACACGTTTCAAAGTACAGCGAAACTGGTAATGTGGCGAAATACAGTCTCAACGGTCGTCTGATCACCGAGGAGAAAGTATTCGTGGCGAAGGCGACCGAATGGAACCTCATGAAAGCAACAATATCGTTGATGCATACGCTCTCAGAGATGGTCAAGAGCACAAAAGACGAGATGATCGACCAGAGGAAGAAGGCACGAATCTCTTCATGACGACGCGTGAGCAATCTTTTTTAGCACACCTACCTTATTTCCCTTTCCTATGAGCCAATACGACCCTGTACCGACGGAAAGAAAGTGGCAGCAGAAATGGAAGGAATGGGGGATCTATCGATTTGATTTCTCATCTTCCAAACCAGTGTATAGCATCGACAACCCGCCTCGGTATACATCCGGAGCCCTTCATCTCGGTCATGCAACTGGCTATTCCCTCATTGACTTTGCAGCACGGTACAGAAGGATGAGGGGTTACAACGTTTTCTTCCCCCTCTGCTTCGATGTCAACGGCACGCCAACTGAAGTCAAGGTGGAGAGAGAATACGGGATCACGAAGCTATCAGTCCCGAGGCAAGAGTATATCAGGCTCTGCAAGGAGTATGCCGAGAGCTTCATCGATGAGATGACGCGACAATTCGAGATCCTAGGCACATGCATGGATCCCAGTATTTATTATCAGACGGACGCACCGTACTATAGGAGGATCACCCAGATCTCGTTTTTACGGATGCTGAAAAAAGGACTCGTTTACAAGGGGACATTTCCAGTCAACTGGTGTCCCCGTTGCATCACGGCCCTTGCAGACGCAGAAGTCGAGTATGAACAGAATGTGACCAATCTCAATTTCATCAAGTTCAGAATCAAGGGCACGGACGATTATGCGGTTATCGCGACGACGAGACCTGAACTCATTTGCACCTGCCAGATCGTCGCAGTTCACCCCGATGATGAGAAACATAAGACGCTCATTGGAAAGACCCTGTTAACGCCTCTCTACGAAAAAGAGGTAACTGTGATTGCGGACAATAAGGTCGATCCTGGCTTCGGTTCTGGCGTCGTCATGATCTGCACGATCGGCGACAAGGATGACCTCGAATGGGTGATGAAATATAACCTCCCGCTAGAAAAGGGAATTGATGAGCAGGGTAAAATGACGGAGATCGCGGGGCCATATGCTGGTCTCAAAGTAAAAGAGGCAAGGAAGCGCATCCTCGAAGATCTCAAGAACGCTGGATTGCTCGTTAAACAGATTGAGATCGAACAGAACGTCGGTACCTGCTGGCGTTGCCATGAACCAATTGAATTCTTGCAAATTCCTCAATGGTTCCTGAAAACGCTCGACTTTAAAGACGAAGTTCTTGCAAAAGCGGATGAGATCCGGTGGTTCCCCGAGTTCATGAAGATCAGGCTGAGGGACTGGGTCATGTCCCTTGAATGGGACTGGGTCATTTCCAGGCAACGCTATTTTGCAACACCAATCCCAGTTTGGGAATGCATGAACTGCGGTGAAATCGTCCCGGCCCGCGAGGAGGACTGCTACGTTGATCCGACTGTTGATCCACCGCCAGTTGAAAGCTGTCCGAAATGCGGTGGGCCGCTCAAGGGATGCGAAGATGTCTTCGACACGTGGATGGACTCGAGCATTTCACCCCTCTACAATACATTCTGGCTGAGGGACGAAGAAAGATTCAAGAAACTGTACCCAATGTCCCTCCGCCCGCAATCACATGACATTATCAGGACATGGGCGTTTTACACGATCCTCAGGGAATACCTGCTCGTCGGAGAGAGGCCGTGGAATGACATAATGATCCACGGGTTCATCATGGCTGCGGATGGCACGCCGATGCACGCATCGAAGGGCAATGTTATCGATCCAATGCCGATCCTCGAAAAGAATGGTGCGGATGCACTGCGGTATTACGCGTGTACATGCTCTCTTGGCGAGGACAACGCGTTTAGGGAGAAGGACGTCGTCCACGGTGGCAGGCTGTGCACGAAGCTCTGGAACATCGGCAAATTCGTTGGTAGTGTGATCAAGGAAAAACCGAAGCCATGTGAGTTAAGTGCGGTCGACAAATGGATTCTTTCGAAGTACAGCCGTGTGGTCAAGTTAGCGACGGAGTATTGCGAGAATTACTCTTTTGACAAAGCGATGCGGGAGATCGAGCAGTTTGCATGGCATGAATTCGCCGATCATTACATTGAGATGGTCAAGTACAGGGCCTGGAAGGAGGATGATGAGGGCGCGAAATACACACTCTACACGGTCTGCCTCGGCATCATGAAAATGTTCGCACCGTTCTTACCACACGTAACTGAAGAGGTGTACCAGACGACTTTCCGTCAATTTGAAGGGGACATAAGCATCCACGTCTCGATGTGGCCCGAGCCGGTCCTCATTGATGAGGCGAGCGAGGAAAAAGGTGAATTCGCGAAAGAGATCATCAGTGCCATCAGGTCTTGGAAAGCAGAGAAGGGGATTCCGCTTAACGAAACTCTACGCCTTGTCGAAATTATTGGTGAAAAAACGAAGAGTCTCGAGGGTTGCGAGAGAGATATTATGGAGACTGTGAGAGCGGCAGAATTCAAAGTTGAGAGGGAAGCGAAGGTCGAAGAGATCATTGTTGGTCTCAGGCCAATAAAATCAAAGATCGGGCCACGATTTAAGGAGAGGGCGAAAGAGGTTTCTTCGATCGTCAGCCAGTTAAGCACAGAAGAGATCGCCAAAGGAATTGAAAGCGGTCGTCTCGAAATCACGTTGGCAGATGGGACGCCAGTGACTCTCGAGAAGGACATGTTTGAAATCGAGAAGAAACTCATGTTGCAAGGCGTCGAGGTCGAGACGATTCAGGTGGGAGAGGTACTCGTCGCCATTAGAAGGTGAGGAAATACTCAGGCTTCACGTGGGATGGGTTCTGGTGCCGGACTCTTCCCCTTGATCTTCATTCTTTCGAGCGTCTTGATTACGTTAAATGCGACATCCTTGTGAACTTCGAAGACCGTCTCATCTTCCCCAATGTCAACGACGCCGATGAGAATCTCGTTGATCCTTGCGTTTGAAACAATAATATTAACGAGATCGTTGACGAGAAGTCCGTCGCTTCTGCCGATTTTGATCTTGACCTTGACCATACCGTAGATGTCCTGATATTCATCAAAATCCCAAATTTTCTTGACGACGTCTCTGCGGCCCGTCTCTGGCACCTCAGCTTTTTCGATTTTCGTTTTTCCAAATTGCTGGATGTCTTCCAGAATGCCCTTCTCTTCGGCACTCACAAATGTGATCGCTTTGCCGACTTTCCCGGCCCGTCCAGTTCTTCCAATCCGATGGACGTACCACTCTGGGCTTTCCGGGATGTCATAATTGACGACGAGACTGACGTCCTCGATATCAAGACCTCTCGCCGCGACATCGGTCGCAATGAGAATTTTTACAACACCCTTTCTGAAATCCCTGATCACTTTTTCCCTCTTCGACTGTGGGAGATCGCCGTGGATCGCTTCAACTGGGTATCCATATGATTTCAGTCTTCCGCAGAGGACATCGACCATTTTCTTTGTCTGGCAGAAGATAATCGCCTTTGGCTTTTCTTTATCGAGCACACGACAGAGAGCCCAGATCTTGTTCCGCCTCCCGACGCTGAAATAGATTTGCTGGGTTGAGGGGAGGACGAGTTCTTCCTCGCTGACTATGATCGTCTCAGGCTGTCGCATGATCTCCACCGCAAGTCTCCTGATCTCATCCGGGATCGTTGCGGAGAAAAGAGAGGTATGTCTCTCCCTTGGAAGGCGACTGATAATGAACTTGATGTCATCAATGAAACCCATATCGAGCATCCGATCAGCTTCGTCGAGAACCGCGAATTTGATGTTCTGGCAGTCCAGTGATCCTCTCTTGAGGTGATCGATAATTCTACCAGGCGTCCCGATAACGACATCTACTCCCCTTTCGAGTTCCCTCAACTGGAGAGAGATCGACTGGCCGCCGTAAACGGGCAATGATCTGGTTTTAAGGTACTGCCCAAGTTTTGCCATTTCTTCAGAGACCTGAATTGCCAGTTCCCTTGTTGGCACGAGAACAAGGGCAAAAGGCCCCCTTACCGACTGGCCTAGATCCTTCTTCACTTCATTGATATGTTGCAAAATTGGAATTGCAAATGCTGCCGTCTTGCCCGTCCCCGTCTGCGCCTGGACAATCGCATCTCGCTTCTTCATCAAGATTGGGATTGCAGCAGTTTGAACAGGCGTTGGTTCAACAAAACCCATCTTACTTATCGCTTTCAATATTCTGTCGTCGATACCAAGTGTTTCAAAACTATTGACCATTTTATTCACTCTATTAGCTGCCAATGATATCCAACATCTTGTATTAACATTTCGATGGTTATTTGGTAGACTTGCTGGCTTTGACCGCAAAACAAAGTTTATATTTTGCCATTACGTTCAGTGAATCCGGATAGGAGCGGGCGTAGTGTAGCTGGTTATCACTTAAGCTTGCCAAGCTTAAAACTCGGGTTCGAATCCCGACGCCCGCACTTCTGAGATCACATCTATACATCAACCTGGGTGATTCTCAGCCTCTTGTTTCATTGTGTTTGACGCAGGGGTCACTTAGACATTTCCATTAATCGGTTTAATAAGCAGAAGTTGCTGTCAAAAAATGCAATTACGAGAATTCATGGTACCCTCCCGCAAACAAGAAATATGATCAATATCCTCTCCGACAGCTATCATGCACCATTGAAAGATGTGACTATGTCAGATTTTATTGTTCAATCGATAGGATTGTCCCGCCACTTCGGAAACGTCATCGCTGTTGATTCGCTGGATCTTGCGGTTGAAGAGGGAAGAATCTTCGGCCTTTTAGGACCGAATGGAGCTGGAAAGACAACAACGATTAAAATATTGACGACACTCCTAGCTCCGACCTCGGGTAGAGGTGTCATAGCAGGATTTGATGTTGTAAAGGAGCCACGAAAAGTCAGAAAGGTTATTGGCTATGTCCCCCAGATGCTTTCCGCCGATGCGAATCTCACTGGTTACGAGAATCTTCTCATTTTCGCTAAGATATATGAAGTACCGAGAAAGGAGTTGAAGGAGAGAATAGAGCAGGCTATTGCTTCAATGGGTCTATCTGATTTTGCGCACAAACTTGTGCGCACTTATTCAGGTGGGATGATCCGGCGATTAGAAATCGCGCAATCGGCGATTCACCACCCCCGCGTACTTTTCCTAGACGAGCCAACGGTCGGCCTCGATCCTCTGGCCCGGCGAACCGTCTGGGAGATGATCAGAAGGTTGCGTGATGAATATAATACAACGATATTTCTCACCACGCACATGATGGACGAGGCTGATGCTCTCTGCGACGAAATCGGGATCATGCATAAGGGAAAACTCGTTGCAGTTGGAAGTCCTTCAGAGTTGAAAAGAATCACGAGCGCAGAAACCCTCGATGAAGTTTTTATTCATTATACAGGAAGTTCAATCGAATCGGGAGGCAGTTTCCTTGAAGTTCAGAGGAAAAGACAGACGGCCCGTCGCCTTGGCTAAATCTAATGACAATGAGATCGATGGAAAAAAGAGAATTCTCGCGACACTCATCAGCTTCATCGCGAAGATAGGGGTTATAACGGAGCTCGAAGCACGTAAACTGCGGCACGATCCTACCGAGCTCATCACCCGCGCAATTCAACCCGTCCTCTGGCTCCTGGTCTTCGGGATAGTTATCACGCAGGCGCGGGCTATACCAACTGGCAACCTACCGTACATCGATTTCCTGACACCAGGTGTCCTGGCTCAGAGCGTGCTCTTCGTCTCGATTTTTTACGGGATATCGATTATATGGGAACGGGATCTGGGCATTGTCCAGAAATTCCTTGCTACGCCAACCCCCCGCACGGCCCTTGTCGCTGGAAAGGCATTGTCGGCTGGAATCCGCAGTCTGGTGGAGGCCTCCATTATTTATTTGCTCGCTTTGTTTCTCGGCGTCGCTGTGATTCTAAACCCCCTCTCCATTATCTGCGTCGTATTCGTGATCATCATTGGTGCGGCACTTTTCTCGACACTATCATTGATCATCGCATGTCTGGTGAAAACAAGAGAAAGATTCATGGGCATAGGCCAGATGATCACGATGCCGCTGTTCTTCACAAGCAATGCTATATATCCTATCGCTCTAATGCCCGACTGGCTTAAAATCATTGCACACGGGAATCCTCTCACGTATAT
>JARYLV010000020.1 GCA_029907465.1 Methanomassiliicoccales archaeon | reverse complement strand
AATGTCCAGCCCAATCGGCTGGACCGAATTGTGTGATGTCTCCGAGAACGATGATTCCATCCGCATTTTTCTCTTCTACAAGGTCATTTACCCACTTAATGACGCGTTCACGACCGTGGATGTCAGATATGATGAGGAACTTCATATTTGCTCACCTTCAGACTCAGTCCGATTCTTGAGGAAATAAGGGACTATAATTTAGTAGCTTTTGTCAAGTAAGTGTGCATTATATTAATTTTCAATTTGAACTATTCTTCTAAAAATCCAGAACCAAAGCAAAAATTATTATTATTGTAATAACATCGACCAATCCCGTCGAGAAAATGAAATACATCTTTGTCACCGGCGGAGTCCTTTCTGGTCTAGGAAAAGGAATCACCGCCTCGTCGATCGGCCGCCTTTTGAAATCACGGGGACTGAATGTAACGGCGATAAAGATTGATCCCTATCTAAACATAGACGCAGGAACAATGAATCCATTCGAACATGGGGAGGTTTTTGTCCTAGAAGACGGAGGGGAGGTCGATCTCGATCTCGGCAATTATGAGAGATTTCTCGATATCGACCTGACAAGTGATCATAATATCACAACCGGCAAAGTTTACAGGGCAGTGATTGATAAAGAAAGAATGGGTGAATATCTAGGCAAGACCGTTCAGATTATTCCGCATATCACGAATGAAATCAAGACACAGATCAGAAGTGTCGCCGAGTCGAGTGATGCGGATGTTTGCGTCGTGGAATTGGGTGGCACCGTTGGTGACATTGAGTCGATGCCTTTTTTGGAAGCGGTCAGGCAAATGAACACAGAGATGGGGCGCGGTGAGAATTGTCTCTTTGTACATACTACCCTTGTTCCTGTCTTAGGCACAGTCGGAGAACAAAAGACGAAGCCAACACAGCATTCTGTGAAGGAATTGCGGTCCATCGGTATTCAACCAGATGTCATCGTTGCGCGATCGACACAGCCGCTCGAATACTCAATCAAGAGAAAGATTTCCCTTTTTTGTGATGTCCCGCTCGAGGCCGTTATTTCGGCACCCGATGCGAGATCAATTTATGAGGTTCCATTGATCCTTGAAGAACAGGGGCTCACTGATTTCCTATTGAAAAGATTGAAGCTCGAATCTAGATCAGAGGATTTGTCCGATTGGAAGGAATTCCTTCAAAAGGTGTTGAACCCCACGAAGACTGTCACTATTGCGTGTGTTGGAAAATATACACACCTTGCGGACTCCTACATGAGTCATATCGAGGCTTTCCATCATGCAGGGGCCGAAACTGATACTAAGGTCAACATCGTCTTCATAGACTCTGAAAAAATTGAGGAATCTGGTATTCCAGAGGAATTAACCCGCGCAGACGGTGTTCTCATTCCTGGTGGATTTGGAAGTAGAGGGATACTTGGCAAAATGATTGCTTCAAAATATGCGCGCGAGAATAATATTCCATTCCTTGGTGTTTGTCTCGGGTTCCAGATTGCGACGATTGAAATCGCGAGGAACGTGCTCGGCATTGAAAAGGCACATAGTACGGAATTCGACCCCGAGACATGCGATCCCGTTGTCGATTTGCTGCCTGGACAACGTGATGTTAAGAGGAAAGGAGCGACGATGCGGTTAGGCGCTCAGCCAGTTGTCCTGCAGGATGGATCAAAAGCTTATGAACTGTATGGAAAATCACTAATTATGGAGAGGCATCGGCATAGATATGAGGTGAATCCTAAGTATATTGACAGATTGGAGAGCTGTGGTTGGAAGTTTACAGGCAAATCGATCGACGGAAAGAGAATGGAGGTGGCCGAATTTCAGGGTCATCATTTCTTCATTGCATCTCAATTTCATCCAGAATTTAAATCAAGGCCTAAAAAACCTTCGCCACTTCACCTGGGATTGGTCAAAGCTGCACTGAAAAGGAAGTATGCGTGATGTTTGAACCAAGTGGTCCATTGCCCCGCCAGAACTGATTCCAGGAATAATCTTTCCAGCAAACTTTATATTACCGAAGCCGTTTGAAGACTCGAGATTATGTCTGATGATGAGTATTTGGCTCTTCTCGAAAGAGCAAAACAAAAGTTGCCAGAGAAGATTGAAAAACACGAGCGGTTTTCAGTTCCAGAACCAGATGTCTTTCAGGAAGGAAAGACAACGATGATCAGGAATTTCGCCGATATCGCGGATGCGCTTCGAAGAGAACCAACTCATCTTTTGCAATATCTTCTCAGGGAGCTTGGTGCTCCTGGCTACATTGAAGGAACGAGGGCGGTATTCAAAGCGAAATTAGCAGAGAATCAAATCTCTGATAGGATCCGCGATTATACGGAGACTTTTGTTTTGTGCTCAGAGTGCGGGAGGCCAGATACCCATATTGTAAAAGAAGGGCGTATTCTTTTGCTTGAATGCGAAGCCTGTGGCGCTCACAGACCAGTGAATGTGAAGAAAGTGACGAAAGTCGATGAGAAGTTGACTCTGAAGGAAGGAGAGGTCTACGAGGTACTCATTGAGGACGTCGGAAGGAAGGGCGATGGAATTGCCCGGCTGAACGAATATATTATATATGTTCCAGGGACAGTTAAAGGAACAAGAACAAAAGTGAAAATCAACAAAGTTGCAGGAAACGTGGCATTCGCCTCAATATTCATGGAATCGAACCGGTGATCGCTGGCGCACCGCACCCTCTAATTGATCGATGTGTGATCATTTCATTGTCTTTCATTTGACTTCTTATCAATTGAACATATTCATGTGTGCTAGGAAATGGGCTGTCAAAAAATAGTTCACAAAGGATAAGGATATTGTTTTTTGCCCGATGGGTTGCAATGAACTAAAAAAATCTTTGGGTAGTTGCCAGCTTTTTTGATAAGAGGATTTGTGCTTTATTGTTCTCTGGGGTTCTCCGAAAAGTTTAGCATATTCATTAGGCAATTAACAAGGAGATGAAAGAAAAAACAGCGCCTATTGCGATGGCTATAATTTTTTTGTCTATTCAGATGATCGCACTCTTGATTGTGCCATTATTCCCCGCTGAATATAGGCTCTTCGAGGACCCGAGTGATGTAGGCAATCCTATTATATACATAATGATTCTCTTTTTCATAACTGCTTTTTTACTGGTTCTAGCAAAATTTCGCAAGAGGAGGTTGATGAAAACAATTTTTTTGGGGGCAATATTAATTGCGATTACCACTGTCTTTTTTCCGCTATTTTATCAACTATTCAATGACCTTATTATTTCATTCCTGATCGCAATTATTCCAGCGGCAGTAATGGTAGCACTGCTCGTTATACGACCAGAATGGTATGTCGTCAATGCAGCAGCATTTCTTATGGGCTGCGGTGCAACTGCGATTTTGGGGATGTCGCTTGGCATTCTCCCATCAATTCTCCTCCTTGTTTTTTTGGCGATTTATGACGCCATCGCGGTTTATGGGACAAAACACATGATCACATTGGCAGAAACTGTAATCGCATTAGACATGCCAGCAGTCTTTATCATGCCGAAACGGGGTCACTTTTCTTTATCATCTTTGAAGGGTAATTCAATCATAGCTGACCGATCTGAACGAGAAGCCCTTTTCATGGGTGTTGGAGATGCTGTTATCCCGGGTATTCTAGTTGTCTCATCCTACGTTTTTTTGCCAGCTCAGGTTGGAACGATCACAAACGCCAATCTCTTCGTGTCTATTGGTTCCCTGATTGGTGGATTCTGTGGATATCTATCACTCGCTTTTCTCACGGAGAAAGGAAAACCGCAGGCAGGTTTGCCCTTTCTTAATAGTGGTACTATCATTGGGTTCGTTGTCTCCTATATTCTGATCTTTGGGGGTTTTGGACTTGGTTTGGTATGATTACCGAGATTGAGCTTGCGAGAAACCATTTTCATTTCTTTAGACAAAAAATTTTCAATTTGATCTTCTTAGTCGTGTCAATTTTTCAGTTTCTGATCAGATATTCAAATCGACCTTTTCATGCTCTTTGACTCTTTACTTCATTAGAAATTGGAGACTCCCTTTACACGCGGTCTCGCGTGCAATCTCAAAATAAAAACAAGCAGACGTTCGATGTATTTATGGTGCTTGGGATCCTGCCAGGAATTGGTGGGGGGGCTTTGCTGCCCCCCTTGCGTAGGAGGTGATCCATCTGCAGGTTCCCCTACAGATACCTTGTTACGACTTAGCCCTCCTTGCTGAATCTCAGTTCGAACCTCCCAAAACGAGAGATCCTTACTGAGACCCAACTCGGGTGGCTTGACGGGCGGTGTGTGCAAGGAGCAGGGGCATATTCACCGCGGGATGTTGACCCGCGATTACTACGGAATCCAGCTTCGTGAGGGCGAGTTACAGCCCTCAGTCCGAACTACGAACGGGTTTCGGGATTGCCTTCACCTCTCGGTGTCGGAACCCATTGTCCCGTCCTTTGTAGCGCGCGTGTAGCCCAGGGGATTCGGGGCATACGGACCTACCGTTGACCTCTCCTTCCTCTGGTTTAGCACCAGCGGTCCCATTAGTGTGCACGCCTTCCGGAGAAGACGTTAGCAACTAATGGCGAGGGTCTCGTTCGTTATCTCACTTAAGAGAACGCCTTACGGTACGAACTGACGACGGCCATGCACCACCTCTCGGAAAATCTGGCAAGGTCATCAGCCTGGCCTTCATGTAACCGTCGCCCCTGGTGAGTTGTCCGGCGTTGAATCCAATTGAACCGCACGCTCCTCCCGTTGCGGTGCTCCCCCGCCAATTCCTTTAAGTTTCATCCTTGCGGACGTACTCCCCAAGCAGCAGGCTTAACAACTTCTCTCCGGCACTGGGCGCCCTCAAAGGACCCCCAACACCAAGCCCGCAGCGTTTACACCCTGGACTACCGGGGTATCTAATCCCGTTTGCGCCCCAGGGCTTCGTCCCTCACCGTCGGATCCGTTCTAGTCAGACGCCTTCGCCACCGGTGGTCCTTCCAGGATTACAGGATTTTACCCCTACCCCGGAAGTACCTCTGACCTCTCCCGGTCCCAAGTCCCGCAGTCTCCCCGGAATTCGGACAGTTGAGCTGGCCGATTTACCCAGGGATTTACGAGACCGGCTACGGACGTTTTAGGCTCAATAATATCGACCACCACTCGGGCCGCGGGTATTACCGCGGCGGCTGGCACCCGTCTTACCCGGCCCTTACTTCTCCTGCTTTTTAGACAGGAGAACAGCCAACACAGTGTGTTGGCACTTGGAATTCCCTCATCGGGATTGCTCCCATTGTGAAGTTTTCGCGACTGCTGCACCCCGTAGGGCCTGGACTCATGTCTCAGAGTCCATCTCTGGGCTCCCTCTCTCAAGGCCCATACCCGTCATAGGTTAGTGGGTCCGTTACACCCACTACAGCCTGATAGGCCGTAGACCAATCCTTGGGCGCCGGAGCTTTCAGCCCAGAAGCATTCCAGCATTCTGGACCTATGGGGTATTAGTCTCAGTTTCCCGAGGTTATCCCCCTCCCAAGGGTATGTTATCCACGTGTTACTGAGCGGTCCGCCGAGTCCCGAAGACTCTCGACTCGCATGTCTTAGTCGAATTCCAATAGCGGTGGCCGCCGGCAGGATCAACCGGAATCGATCCATTCGGCAATTATTAACTGCCGCTAAGGATTTAAAGGAGATTGGCAGGATCTCCAAGTTTCACCAATTGCAATCTCATTGATTGCTGCACATCGAACGTCGGAACCGAGAGTTCACGTGCCAACGACGGGGATCTCGGTCCCCCATGAATGTCCACAGCCCTGGATTCGACAGCCTCATAGATGGTCTTTCGACCTCCTCAGCGTCGATTCGCTTGCTGTGGATAAGCGTAGCCCCCTCTAATATCGAGGCCGTATATATGCGTTTCGGGACGCCACCTATTCTGTCGCGCCCATTTATTTTTATCACCAGAGGAAGTATTTGAGCGTTTCTATCCTAACACAATCTCATTTTTTTTAGGAAAAAATAATGAATGCGCAAGGTTGAGGAATGATTTGAACCATCACTGTTCACAAGAAATGCGTTTTTTTTATTTTTTTAAATGGCTAGAAATCGTTTTGATGTTCGCGACAAAAGAATTATTAAAGTCAAACTTCTTTTGAGGCCTAAAGCGGGGATGGCCCAGCTCGGCAAGGCGATGGATTGCTACCTTGCGTCAAAAGGCAAACATCCATTGTCCGAAAGGACTCGGGGGTTCAAATCCCCCTCCCCGCGCTTTTTCTCTCTTGAGAGGCTGTGTGGCATTAATCATAAAAAGTGAAAATAAAAGGTAGTACTCTCCTTACTTCTGTCTCCGTTAAACCATTTTCTTCAAAATTCTCTCTTGATTTTTCTATTATCTCGTCAATATTTTTACATTTCCAATAAATTTCCCATTTATTTTGATATTCTTTCCCTTCCATGGACTCGTTGATCAGGGTTGGAAGATCTTTCAGGAAAAATGAAAATTCGCTCATGTGTGGATAAATGGCCATCCTACAGAGCTGACAGATGTTCACCAAATAATCGACTCTGGCTTCCATGACCTCTTTTGTAAGTGTTTCTCTGAAGATATCTGCCATCTTCTGGGCCATCTGCGGGAAGGTCAGTCTCGGCGTTCCTCCGCAACAGATGTCTCTCGCTTTTGTTACTTCTAAATTAGGAAGCTTACTCATGAGTTTCATTTCCCATTCGGTCACCCTGGTGCGCTGGCTCATGCAAGACTCGTGTAGGATCACTTTCTTATTCAGAGGTCGGCTTAAGCATACGTCATTTATTTTTTCATACAGGAACTGAGCATAATATTGTATCTCGAAATCCAGATCAAGAAATTGCGGATAGAGTTCGGTGAACATACGGTAACAACCGGCACAGGTGAGTATAACTCTCCTAGGAGAGAATGCCTTCACACTAGTGACAAGTTCCCTGGCCTTTTTCTCGGCTTCCTGAATCTGTCCAGCGGCTGGACCATAGGGGAACCCACAACATAGTTCTCCTCCCCCTAACGCTATGAAGTCGACCCCTGTCCTCTTAAAGACATCCAAAAGAGCGAATACGGTGTGAGGAAAGGCAGGAAGAGTGCACCCCAGAAAGACCACATTTTCCACTTTTTCTGGGAGGTAAGGCACCGCATTCAACCATCTTCTCTCCGATGGTTTTATTTGAATGTCTGAAAGAATCCTCCATATGCCAAGGGATTCTTTGATGTATTTAACTGCTTCAGGTATATTTCCTTCTTTAGCCAGTCTGAGTTTTGTTGCCTCAAACGCCATTAAAGTATCGAGTCCTTCGGGACAAGACCTTGAACACTTCCCACAGCTTGCGCAACTGAACACTTTGAGGAATACTTCCGTTGAATAGGTTCTGTGTTTTAGAAAATATATAATCTTCCTGATAATTTCTTCGGGGTTCTCATCCTTTAATGGGGTCTGAGGGATTAATGGGCAACATCTCACACAGTCCCCACAAAGCGTGCATTTTTCAATGAACTGGTTGACAATTTCATCATAGAATTTCTCTGGGGAGCTAACCTTTGCTCTAAACATTCCTTCACCTATTTGGATGTTTAACGATGCATCCTTGAGCGTACATTGGCCCATCGCAGATTGAGTACCATAATCCCCTGGCGCAGTTTCCTCAAGGTGCGAGTCACGAAACTAATTGATAAACTAGATAAAAATAATTTACCCAAATCTTAATTAATAAAGTTCATTGCAAAAGAATGATCTATTTTATAACATGGTTGTTTCCCAGCATACCAGCATATTATGTGATCACTGAGAGAAGATCTTTGATCAATCGAGATTCTCCATAAAATAATATACCTGAACACGATTGATACGATTGTGAAGTTCTTCGTTGAAACATATGGCTGTACCATGAACCAAGGCGAAGGAATCGAACTGTCTGAAAAGCTGAGGGCGCTCGGTCACCAGCCTGTTAGTTCCGCAGATGAGGCAGAGCTCATCATCCTGAATACATGTACTGTTATTCAGTCTACGCAAACGAAAATTCTGAAGCGCCTGAGAGAGTTGTATCGTTTGGACAAGAATCTCATTGTATCTGGATGTATGGCTGCAATTCAACCAGAAATCATAAAAAAGGTCGCGCCGAATGTTATAGTTTTGTCCCCACAGGAATACGACTCATTTCAACGGGTGATTACTGAGAATTACGGTCGAATATCTGGCCAGGAAATCATCCATTGTGAGAGGACGACTGCAATCATTCCAATAGCTCAAGGCTGTCTAGGTTCGTGCACCTACTGCATCACCAGACTTGCGCGGGGGAGATTGAGGAGCTACATGCCTGATCAGATTGTTGAGAAAGCGAGGCGGTTGGTAGAGAGTGGGGCGCGTGAACTGCTTTTGACAGCTCAGGACACGGCGTCGTACGGCTTCGATATCGGATGCACGTTGAGTGATTTAATTTCGTCCATCGTTCAAATTCCTGGCAAGTTTAGGATCAGAATAGGAATGATGAATCCCGAAAGTCTGCAAAAAATCGTAGATGATCTCATCGATTCGTGGCGAAGCGATAAAGTCTACAAGTTCCTTCATTTACCGGTTCAAAGTGGCAGCGAGAGGATTCTTAAGCTCATGGGTCGCAGATACACTGTTGAGCAGTTCAGAACGCAAGTGCAATTGTTTAGAAGTTTCTTCCCTGATCTCACCCTTTCAACAGATGTCATAACTGGTTTTCCTGGTGAAAATGATACCGATCATAAAATGACGGTCAAATTGATAAAGGAGATCAGGCCGAACATACTCAATGTGACGAGGTTTTCTCCTCGGCCAGGAACTCCAGCAGCAAATGCGAGCGATCAGATTCCTTCATGGATATCGAAAGAGAGATCGAGAGAGCTCACAAAGTTGAGATTTCAGATAAGCAAGGAGATTTACAAGGCTAAGGAAGGCGCAATCGAAGAGATCTTGATCACAGAAAAAGGGAAATATGATACCCTCATCGGAAGAACGATTTCCTATGTGCCAGTAGTGGTCAGGGGCGGGGTAGAGGTCGGGAGTTTTGTCAAGGTTAGAATTATCGATTCAGCCCCGACTCATCTCTTAGGGGAAGTCATTAGTTGAACTTCCCTCAATTGTGCATTGGTCGATTGATCAGACGTTTAAAAATTGAAAAGACGACATGCCTGTTATGCGATTTGGGTTTAATAATCGGACAACGAATAATAATGAAAGGGAGGACTGTTATATAGATGAAATTATATCGCCGCTGAAAAACAGCCCCGTGGTGTAGTGGCCAATCATGCCGGCCTTTGGAGCCGGCGACGGCAGTTCGAATCTGCCCGGGGCTACTCCGTTTTTTTATTCTAATCTTCTTTTCACTTCCACTCTGCAATTTCTATCAGGATGCCGTCAGGATCGGCAAAGACGGCCCTTTCCAGTCCCCTTTTGATGTCAATATTCTCTAGCTTGCTAGAAACCGTTTCCAGATGTTCTGCGTTTAGTACATGGCGTTCCTCCGCCATTCTTATACCCATACTTTTGATCCTCTCTACTTCTTTCTCAAGATCCTTAACAGCGAAACATAGATGCTTCACGCCCACTTTCCTCAAATCTTCCTGAACGAACTTCTCGGGTCTCTCCACAGCGAGGAGCTCAAGCATTGTGTTTTTCGCGCTGAGGAAAACGATTTCTTTAATTCCAGGGATCTTTGATTTGAGTCTCATAACTTCTTCGAGCCCGAGAACCTTCGTATAGAATTCTACTGATCTCTCCATATCCGAGACCGTGATTGCAATGTGGTCAACTCCTTTGATCAATAGATCACCAACCTACATAACTCTTAGTGGAGAGATTGCATAGTGTTCTAATAATTGCTTCGATTTCGGAAATCACAATGAGATCACCACTTCTCCCAATGCACGATATTTTCAAGGTTCAATCTTGATGTCCTGTGGCTGACCCCCCTGGGTTTACCGACTGGCAACATTGCCACGGGTCTAATGTGAGATGGAAGTGCCAAGATTTTCGAAACAGCGGACTCATCGAAAGCACCAACCCAACAGCTCGCATATCCTTTGTCAACAAAATAAAGGAGCATGTTTTCAACAGCAGCGGCGACATCCTGAAGACAGTAGAGTTCGACTCCACGTCTTCCATAGCTCCTTATCCTCTGGAGGTTCGCACAACACACAATGACGACTGGTGCCTCCGCTAAAAATCCCTGTCCATGTGCAGCATCTACGAGCTTCCTCTTTGTGTCTTTGTTCGTGACGATTATGAAATCGCGGGCCTGAAGATTTCCCGCCGAAGGTGCTAAATTGCCGATTCTGATCGATTCTAATAGCACCTCTTCGGGTACCGGCTCATCACTGAAACTTCTAACGCTCATCCTTTTTTGTATACATTCGAGAAGCTCCATGCAATCACCATAAATCCACTTGCGACAAGCTATAAAAAGCTTTTAATTATAAACAATGAGTGAACTTGTATTTCGATACCTCGCATTTTATTACGACGATTGTAGATTTCTTTCGCGTGTCTATCGAATGTACAATTGAAATAAGTTATTCAAATAAAACGCATGCGGAAACGATCAGGAGAGCAATCGAACTTGAAAACGAGAACTATGCAACTGCAAGTGTCGAGGAGAATATATTAGTGATAAAAGCGACAGCGGCTTCCATTCCAAGCTTGCTTCACACAGTTGAGGATCTCCTAGTCTGCATCAAAGCCGCTGAAGATGCGATGGAGATTGGCGGGGCAATATCATCACATAACGCCTTCCCTAACGAGAACGGCTAATCCCCTCTTGAATGAAAGCATCTCGTTCTTTGTCAAAAGCGATCGTCCACATGCAACAAGCTGATCATTTTCATCGACGACAAGAACTTCATCTTTCGGTCTAATGTCTTCATCGCAATCAACGACAAATTTGCAGAAAACGTTTCGTCCTTTCCGATTAAATTCAGCCGATTCTTGCTTTACGACGACCCTCAGGCGTGGCGTCGGGAACATAGCATGAAGCTTTGTTGCCCCAGCTATTCTCAATGAAAAGAATCCGTCAGAAGCCCTCATTGAAAGAACATGTTTTCCGTCGACTATAACATTTCTGATTCTCCCAGTATTTTTTGACTTGATGAGGGTTATTTCGCCGTCGAAGAGTGCGTCGGCGGCGCCTTTCCCAAACTGACAATCCGCTACCGCTCTAACTCTTGCAATATCAATATTGAACGAGGATTTTCCTTTCGCGATTGATGCAAGGAGCGCCTTCGTTTCTTCCCCGTCATAAATGACGCACATACCATATTTCTGAACATGAGACATTCTTTCCATGAGCTGTCTGGTTCTTTTAATCAGTACCTCATCATGAATTTTCGGGAAAACTGATTGAGCGACTGGATATATTTCGTCGAGTTCAATCGGTACGGGACCTAACGGAGACATAACGATAAAATGAGCATCACAAATGGCAGATATCTCCTCAATTTCCTTCGCATATTTTGCTGTATAAGGCTTGTCTGAGTCCTCGAATCCCACGAGAATCTGTGTGGGTGGTTGAGTGTATCTTTCAAAAAACCGCCTCTCGTATCGAAATACGGAGGGGCGATCGAGGCTCTCGGGACCTGTATAGAAAAATGCACCTTCTCTGCTCAATGGCTCATATTTTTCAAGGAATTCTTTGTGATATGCCAATCTCCTTAGCCCATCAAGAAGAGCTGGATGAGAACGACAACGCATCTCCACAAACTCCCATAGAGTTCCTTCAAGAATCGCTTTCTTGATGCGCTCAATTTCTGCAATTGATTCATATAAATTATGTCTGGCAATCAGATTCGTGCGTGCTTCATTATCTAGTTCTTTGATCGATTCAATATCGTGTCCTCTGCATGCCGGACAATCGCAGACTATTTTTTTCATATCTTCGAGTCGATAAGTTCCAGTCGAAAACATGAATCGGCCATCTCGTGCAAATTTCGCATAAGATGCAGAATCGAAAGTGTCACATCCTAATAGAACGGCAAGTGCGAAAACCATCGGATGACCCGCTCCAAACAAGTGCACAGGCCGATTTGGTACAAGCCCCTTTTTTGAAGCCACGATTACATCGACCAAGTCGGCGAATCGATAATTCTCCATAAGCGGTACGACCC
Organism: Methanomassiliicoccales archaeon; assembly: GCA_029907465.1. Taxonomy (NCBI): domain Archaea; kingdom Methanobacteriati; phylum Thermoplasmatota; class Thermoplasmata; order Methanomassiliicoccales; species Methanomassiliicoccales archaeon. The sequence continues at coordinate 15,622 of JARYLV010000020.1, read as the reverse complement.
CGCCAATTGGATGGATGTCTACGGGTAGTGCTGACATCTCTCGTGCGCATTGTTCTCTGAGATCTGAAAATATAGAACCTTGAATAACTCCGCCAAGTAACATTTCACCTTTGATCTCTGAAGCTTCTTTCGTGCGTTTGACTGTTTGAGTAATAGCGTGGGCCGTTTTCTCTCTCTCCCAGTCAGGTTCCGTGAAAATGTCCAATGGCATTCCAATGTCAGATCCAATATCCCGCTGAAACTCGACGATCTCTTTGTTTGTCGCATCTATTCTCGAGTAAACATGTGACTGGAATGTGCCCGAATCGGTCATGACGATGCCAGGAAAGTCCAAAAGTTCATGCACGCCCCTGTACATCGCACTTTCTTTCAACTCTCTTTTCCTCATGATTATGTAGGAATTTGTGATAATAGCTCGAATCCCAAATTCTTCATAGAGCTCTTTCGGTGATATTGTGTTAATATTGGGATTAACGACGGGCAATAAACATGGCGTTTCAATTATGCCGCGTCTGGTATGGAAAGCACATATCCGGGCTAGACCATCTCTCTCAATGATTTCAAACATCCACCGTCAGAAAGCGCACCGAAGTTTTTAAGTCTTTCAGAGAGTGATATTGAGTTCCCAGATGATGCACATGGAATATAAGATGGTTATTGCTGTGAGAAAGGATCTCAAGCTAACTCCTGGCAAGATGGCAGCACAGGTTGCGCATGCAGCTGTTAATTGCGCAATATTATCGATGAAAAAGAAGTCTGAATGGTTCGATGAATGGTACAAGGAAGGTCAAAAGAAAGTCGTCGTCAAGGTTGAGAATCTAAATGAACTATTTGAAATCAAAATGAACGCAGAAACTATTGGTCTGATTACTTCCTTGATTGTTGATGCTGGCCTCACGGAGCTTCCACCAGGAACCACGACATGCTTAGGTATCGGCCCTGCACCTGAGGAAATTATCGATAGAGTGACAGGTCATTTAGGGTTGATGTAGATGAAAGATCAAGTGCGAGTGATGGGAATTGATGATTCGCCTTTCAAATTCGATAGTGGGCGTGTCATCGTCGTCGGTGTGATTGTGCGAGCCCCGTCATATCTCGAGGGAGTCATTCGTAGCGAATGCCATATCGACGGAACCGATGCAAATGAGGCGATTGAGAAAATGATCATGGTTTCGCGGTTCAAAGAGCAGATTAAGCTAATTCTTGTTGACGGGATTGCCCTAGGGGGCTTTAATGTGATCGACATATCGCGAATTTACGACACAACGGGCATCCCTTGCGCGACGATTACCCGGGAAGCACCGGACTTCGAAAAGATGAAGAAAGCACTGTCAAAGCACTTCTCCGACTGGGAAAAGCGATTTGAGATAATTACGCGTTTTATCCCAAAACCCATATCGACATCGCAAAAGCCTATTTACATTGCCGTTTGTGGGATGGACTTTGATATCGCTTCGCGAATCATCCGATTATGTACAGTTCGGGGTAATCTTCCAGAGCCCATACGGATTGCACACATGATTGCAAGCGCTATCGTTCGTGGTGAATCAAAAGGTCGTGCCTAGGTCGATGTCCTTAGCAGCATTTTAAAAGCCGTGACGGTGTCGATATTACCCGCATCGATATTCTCGATTATTACTTCGGAAGTGTTGTTCCAAAGTGGATAAACGCGAATGGTTAGTCTTTGATCTGGAATATTCACGTTCAACCCTCTTCTCTCTGGATAACGTGTAAATGACTCGCCCGATTTATCGAGGTATTCTAAGATAATCCTTTCAATCTCGGTCGGATAAATTCTGAAAAACCGCTTCTCCATCGAAAGAAATCGATCTCTATTCTTTGATTGATAAGCAATAAGGGCGATCAGCAATGTAAGCATGGCCAAAAGAATGATTACTGTTGTAGGTTCGTTTGGCGTGAGTCCCTGGTAAATGGAAAGCATAGAAACCGAGAAAATAGAAATGACTGAAATGTAAATCATACCAATCATCCCAGTGATGAGCTTGAGTGGGATAGTATTACGAGACCAGCACTTGTAGTGAAGACTATGCAGTTTTTTCGCTGGAAAAATCAAGAGCAGTGAAATAATGAGCGAGGCAGCAAAAAGCCACTGGAAAAAAACCGGGAAAAGAACAAATGAATAGAGCATTAAGGCAAAAATCGATGGAATGATCACACCGAGTGTAAATTCGATTTGAGATTGAACACGTTCGATTTCATACTCATAGTGGCCATCCGAAGTCTCAGCCATCCCATCCCTGAACGGTACTATACCATTTTACCTATTAATTGATTTTCAATGATCAAACCTCTTTTTATCTTAACGAACTCGGGTTTATTAGCTGGCATTCATTAAGCTCGATTGCGAACAATTGGATCGTAACTATGTGAAAAAAATTCAATAATGCTGATAATCGATTCGCCTGAGGTATTCTGTACTGAGTTCCGTCACTCTTTTTTGCAACCGCCTAGCACATGCCCTGGGAATCACACGACAGGATAGAACAATAAGCTTTAATATCTGATGTGAAGTTTGTCAACGGCTGAAGATTCTGTGAGTCACCTAACGCTTAAATACGACGACCGTAATAGGGTCGCCGCTTCTGAAAGAGAGGTGAAAGGTTGGCAAGAGGCCTATACACTGCTAGAAAGCTGAAAGAGGATCGAAAGAAGTTTCGGTGGAGCGATAGCACTTATAAGAGAAGGATGCTTCGCCTCAAAGAAAAGTCAGATCCACTCGAAGGCGCACCACAAGCAAGAGGAATTGTTCTCGAGAAGGTTGGTATCGAAGCTAAGCAGCCGAACTCTGCTATCAGGAAATGCGTTAAAGTCCAATTGATTAAGAATGGCCGCCAGATAACCGCCTTTGCGGTCGGTGATGGAGCCATTAACTTCATTGATGAGCATGATGAAGTTCTCGTCGAGGGAATCGGAGGACGTCTAGGCCGATCCTATGGAGATATCCCAGGTGTCCGATATAAGGTTATCAAAGTCAACAACGTTTCCCTGAGAGAACTTGTCCGCGGAAGAAAGGAGAAACCAGTGAGGTGATCGATTGCCAGAAGATTTGCAAAGTAAGTTGCAAGCTGGACAACTTAATTCGCAGTCACCAATGCGACAGTTGCTCCTTTTCGGACTTTATGATACAAGCGGGGTCGTTATTAAAGACAGCGGCCTCGCGAAATATATTGATCTTACACCTATTCTTGTTCCGCACTCCGGCGGAAAGCATGCCAACAAGTGGTTTGGGAAAGCGAGGGTCAACATTGTCGAACGACTTATTAACAACATGATGAGGACTGAAGATTTCACTGGGAAAAAGACAAAGGCATACACGACCGTCAAGAAGGCATTTGCGATCATTTCAGAGAAGACAAAGAAGAATCCAATTCAAGTCCTCATCGAAGCGATCGAAAATGCGGCACCTAGGGAAGAAATTACGCGATTGCAATTTGGAGGAATATCGGTGCCAAAGGCCGTTGACATTTCACCGTCAAGGCGGCTTGATATCGCGTTGAGAAACATTGCAGTCGGTGCCATCACGGCAAGTTTCAAGAGCAAGAAATCGATCGAAGACTGTCTTGCTGATGAACTCATTCTTGCATCAAAAGGCGATATGAATAGCTATTCCGTTTCTAAGAAAGAAGAAATCGAACGCGTGGCGGCATCAGCACGATGATTCAGAATTTCATGTAACTGATTTTTATGGTGGTTCAATATGGGTCGTAAAGAAGACAATATCAAGAAAGCTCAGAAGTTGATGCTTGATCCCAAGCATATTCGCAACATTGGAACGGCAGCTCACATCGATCACGGTAAGACGACATTGAGCGACAACCTGATCGCTGGCGCAGGAATGATGTCTGAAGAGCTGGCGGGGAAACAGTTGTTGCTCGACTATGATGAACAGGAACAGGCTCGTGGAATTACGATCAACGCTGCAAATGCCTCAATGGTCCACACTTATAATGGAGAGGAATATCTCATCAATCTGATCGACACACCAGGTCACGTCGACTTCGGAGGCGATGTGACGAGAGCTATGAGAGCGCTCGATGGTGTGATCATTCTTGTTTGCGCCGTTGAGGGCGTGATGCCTCAGACTGAGACTGTCATCAGGCAGGCCCTAAAAGAAAGGGTCAGGCCGATTCTCTTCATCAATAAAGTTGACAGGCTGATCAATGAACTGAAGGTCACGCCACAGCAGATGCAGCAACGTTTCATTGCAATAATCACCGAAGTGAACAGGAGGATTTCGAAGTTCCTCCCTGAGCCGTTTAACAAGACATGGCAGGTGAAAGTAGAGGATGGAAGCGTTGCGTTTGGATCTGCGTTCAATAAATGGGCAATTTCCGTCCCATATATGAAGAAAAGCAAGATTTCATTCAATGACATTTATGAGTATTGCAAGAACAACGATCAAAAGACGCTTGCAAAAAGATCACCCCTTCACGAGGTGCTTCTTGATGCAGTTATCCATCACATTCCAAATCCCCTTGATGCCCAGAAAATCAGGATACCAATTATCTGGAAAGGGGATCTCGATTCAGAGATCGGAAAGGCGATGATGAACTGTGATCCCAATGGACCAACGGCATTCATGGTGACGAAGATTATCATGGATCCTCACGCAGGTGAAGTGGCAGTTGGCCGGTTGTTCAGCGGCACTATAAAGAAAGGTGATGAGCTCTATGTTATTGGCATGCCCGACGTCAATAGAGTTCAGACCGTAGCGCTTTCAGTCGGTGCTGACAGGATTCCCGTTGACGCGATGGCTGCGGGTAACATTGTCGCAGTAACTGGTTTGAAAGACGCTATCGCTGGATCGACGGTCTCATCACTAAAGGACATGGAGCCGTTTGAAAAGATTGTCCACTACACAGAACCCGTTGTTACCGTTGCGGTCGAAGCGAAGCACATGAAAGATCTGCCGAAACTCGTCGAGGTTTTACGAATGGTTGCGAAAGCAGATCCTTCAATTCAAGTAGAGATCAATCAGGAGACTGGGGAGCATCTGCTTTCTGGGATGGGAGAACTTCATCTGGAAGTTACCCAGTATCGAATTATAAACGAATACAAGGTGGACATCAAAGCATCCCAACCGATAGTTGTTTATCGGGAGTGTGTCAAGGGTAAGGGGGGCCCATTTGAAGGTAAGTCTCCAAACAAGCACAACAGATTTTACATCGAAGTCGAACCACTAGAAGAGGCTGTTTTTGAAGCGATTCGAAGTGGTGAGATTCAGACCGAGGGAAGGATCAAGGACGCAAAAGCGCTTGCCAAGAAGCTTCAGGATTTAGGTATGGATCGAGAAGAAGCGAAGGGTGTGGTCGCATTCAAGGACACTAATATTTTCCTGGATGTGACCAAAGGAATTCAGTATCTGCACGAGACGATCGAGTTGTGCAAACAGGCGTTTGAAGAAGCAATGAATCTAGGCCCTCTTGCCCAGGAAAAAGTCATGGGTTTAAAGGTAAGGCTCGTTGATGCAAAGTTGCATGAAGACAGCATTCATCGAGGACCAGCACAGGTAATCCCGGCAACAAGATCAGCGATATATGGGGCAATGTGTCTTGGGGAAAGGATCCTTCTCGAGCCGATTCAGAAGGTTTTTATTAACGTCCCCCAGGAGTACATGGGAGACGCTGTACGGGAACTGCAATCTAGAAGAGGCATCATTGAGGACATAAAGCAGGAACAGGAGAATACGGTCGTAGTAGCAAGAGCTCCTGTCGCGGAAATGTTCGGCTTTGCAAGTGCGATCAGGAGCGCCACGCAGGGAAGGGCACTATGGTCAACTGAGAACGCAGGATTTGTTCGTGTACCACCAGAGTTGCAACCGAAGATCGTTGCAGAGATAAGAACGAGAAAGGGTCTGAAGCCAGAACCGTATGATGCATCATACTACGCTGGATGATTGGAAAAAGCGTTAAATATCAAGAACAGTATGGAGACTCAGAACAATTATTAAAGGTCAAAATCCTTAACAATGAAAATGGAGGCAAGAAAATGGCTGAGAAACCTCACATGAACTTGGTGTTCATTGGTCATGTCGATCATGGCAAATCGACAACTGTCGGAAGGTTGTTACTCGACACTGGCCATATCGAACCGTATCTGATCGAGAAGTATCGTAAGATGGCTGAGGAGAAAGGTAAGGCTACTTTCGAATTCGCCTGGGTTATGGATAGCCTGAAAGAAGAGCGGGAGCGTGGTCTGACCATTGACGTATCACATAAGAAATTCAACACGGACAAATACTACTTTACGGTCATTGACGCACCCGGTCACAGGGACTTTGTAAAGAATATGATTACTGGAACGAGCCAGGCCGATGCTGCTGTTGTCGTGGTCTCCGCTGCGGAAGGCCCCCAGGAACAAACCAAGGAACATATTTTCCTCGCAAGAACACTGGGTGTGAACCAGGTTGTCGTCGCCGTCAATAAAATGGATGCAACGAAGCCGCCTTACGATCAGAAGCGTTTCAATGAAGTCAAGGATCAGGTAACAAACCTCTTGAAACTGGTGGGATATAAGATTGAGAAGATCCAGTTCGTACCTATTAGCGCATACCAAGGCGACAATGTCGTGAAGCCATCGCCGAATCTCAGTTGGTACAAGGGCCCGACACTCGTGGAGGCTCTTAACGCTCTCGAGGAACCGCCAAAGGCAATCAACTTACCCCTCAGAATTCCAATTCAAGATGTTTATTCGATTACGGGTATCGGAACGGTTCCGGTTGGAAGGGTTGAAACTGGGATACTTAAGCCTGACATGAAGGTTATTTTTATGCCCTCTAACAAAGTCGGCGAAGTCAAGAGTATCGAGATGCATCATGAACCTCTCTCACAGGCTGTGCCAGGAGACAACATTGGCTTCAACGTGAGGGGTATCGCAAAAACTGACATCAAACGGGGAGATGTAGCAGGTCCGGTTGATAATCCACCAACTGTTGCGAAGAGCTTTACTGCGCAGATCATGGTCCTCAACCATCCATCTGTTATCACAGTGGGTTACACACCGGTCTTCCACTGTCACACAGCTCAGGTCGCATGCAGGTTTGTGGAGCTGCTCAAAAAACTTGACCCACGGACTGGCGCTGTGAAAGAAGAGAATCCGCAGTTCCTCAAGACTGGTGATGCAGCTATTGTCAAGATTGAGCCGACAAAGCCGATGGTTATCGAGAGAGCGAAGGACTTCCCACCGCTCGGTCGATTCGCGATCAGGGACATGGGACAGACGGTTGCCGCTGGTGTTTGCATCGATGTTGAGAAGAAGGAAATGTAAAACCCCTTCTCCACATTTTTTGGAGTGATTTTTTATGGCACAGCGAGCAAGGATCTCTCTCAGCGGAACAGACCCTAAAAAAGTCGACAGTGTTTGCAATCAGATCAAGGCAATTTCCCAACGAACGGGTGTTGCGATTCGAGGGCCAATACCGCTTCCGACAAAGCGACTTATTGTCCCTTGTCGGAAAAGCCCGGATGGGGAAGGATCTGAAACATGGGACCGTTGGGAGATGCGGATTCATAAGCGTCTTATAGATCTTGATGCGGATGAACGTGCGCTCAGGCAACTGATGAGAATCCAGGTCCCAGATGGGGTCAACATCGAGATCGTTCTGCGCTCTTGATATTGAAGAAGCTTTTTCATTCGTTTGAATTGGTGTCTCTATTCTCCATTTTTTACTTTTCAAACTACTTTAGGTTTAATTCAAATGCAAGTTTTTGCCATTGCGGTGCTTGAAAGAATTGATATTTGAAATGCGGAGTGGTACTGCAATGACAACGACTTGATAATCCTATCACGTCTCTTTCTTCCATCGTACCTCGCAAGGAGACGCGTGGCTATTGCGCCACTTGCCGATCATAACGCCAAATAATTTACTCATTACCAACAATTCATCCTTTATTCGTTTGAAAACATTGATCCCAATCATTTGAACTTATTACCTTGGTGTTAGCGCATTGATCTTGTTTGTGAGACGATGCGGCCGTCGACGAATTTCGAGTCTATGTTCGACAAACCTTCTTGAGCTTTTCAATCGTCGAACTATTAACTCGACTCATCATAATCACGAATGATAAGAATATAATGAATGCGATACCCGCGACCAGATACATTATTTTATTCCTACTGCGATTTACCCATATCAAGTGATAAAAATGAGGAGCGATACAGTTAAAGCTGGATTGGAAAAAGCGCCGAGCAGAGCACTCTTCCGAGCTTCAGGCGTAACAGATGTGGATTTATCAAAACCTTTCATTGCGATTGCGAATTCATGGAACGAAATCATTCCTGGGCACATACATCTGAATAAATTAGTTGAAGAAGTTAAGAAGGGTGTTTTGGAAGCTGGAGGTGTACCTTTTACGTTTGGAGTTCCTGGTATTTGCGATGGAATCGCTATGGGACACGATGGAATGCGTTACGCGTTACCTTCTCGAGAAACGATCTCCGATTGTGTTGAGCTCATGATACAGGCACATTGTTTCGACGGTTGGGTCGGTGTGACGAATTGCGATAAGATCACGCCAGGAATGCTAATGGCAGTGGGTAGGCTCGATATCCCAGCGATTATTTTGACTGGTGGGCCGATGCTTGAAGGTTGTGTCGGTGATCAAAAATATGATACTCAAAGCGTCTTCGAGGTTTTGGGAGAATACGCGGCGGGCAGGGCTGATGAGAACAAAGTTGCAATAGTCGAGAAGTACGCATGCCCTGGGGAAGGTGCCTGCGCTGGTTTGTTTACGGCTAACACGATGGCCTGCCTCACTGAAGCGATGGGGCTGAGTCTCGTAGGCTGTGGGAGTTCTCTTGCAATCAGCCGAAAGAAGAAAGAAATCGCAAGGGAAACGGGTCGACGTATTGTCGAAATGGTTCGCAAGAATATGAGGCCGAGCAAATTTGTGACCCAGGATACATTTCTTAATGCGATAAAGGTCGACATGGCGATCGGTGGATCGACGAACACAGCCCTACACATCCCAGCAATCGCCGCAGAATTCGGTTATGATATCAAACTTGATTTCTTCGATAAAATCTCAAAACAAATCCCCCATATTACGAGTTTGCGACCGAGCGGGCCCTATTTCATGAGCGATTTTGAAAGAGCCGGAGGCGTCCCCGCCGTTTTGAAAAGGCTAAAAAAGAAACTCGCTGACGTCATGACCGTTTCCGGGAAGACTATATATCAGATAGCTGACGAGGCTGTTGTTCTGGATAGTGAGATCATAAGACCTCTTTCAAGGCCGTTTCATAGGGAAGGTGGAATTGCTGTTCTATACGGCAGTCTTGCACCCGAGGGCTCTGTTGTGAAACAGGCGGCTGTTAGTAGCAATATGTTGAAATTCAAAGGCAAGGCAAAAGTCTTCAATTCGGAGCAGGAAGCGATTGAAGCGATTAGGCAAAGGAAGATCAGCAGAGGAGACGTAGTCGTTATTAGGTATGTTGGACCCAAGGGAGGTCCGGGGATGCCTGAGATGTTGTCGCCAACAAGCTTGATAGCTGGCATGGGCTTGTCAGATAGTGTCGCGCTGATCACCGATGGTAGATTCTCTGGGGCGACGAGAGGACCGTGCATTGGCCATGTAAGTCCGGAGGCGCACGAGGGAGGGCCTATCGCTGCAGTCCAGGATGGTGATGAGATTCTTATCGATATTCCAAAACGAAGACTAGAACTGTTGGTTCCTGATGACGAGATCCAGAGCAGGCTTCAAAAAGTCGTACCAGTAATGCGAGCGACAAAGGGGATTCTTCAGAAATATCAGCGTCTTGTTTCCAATGCGTCTAAGGGTGCTGTATGCAAATAAGCGGCCTCACTGGGGTCGTACTTTCCGTTAGTATTCCGAGGGAGGGCGAAATTTATAAAAGACCTTGCGATACTACGCCAACTCAACGGGCCGATAGATCAGTCTGGAAGATCGTCTGCTTTGCAAGCAGGAGGTCGTGGGTTCAAATCCCACTCGGTCCATTATATCATGCACCCTTTTGATCTCATTTCGTTTTATTTGAGTCATTGTCTGGATCATGCCTTCCAAAGTTTCAAGTTCCTTAAGCTATTTCCTTGAAAGGCTATGGGCTTAAGGACGATTCTTTCGATGAAATTGATAAAAAGGACCTTTAAAAACAGATTCTTCCTTGCAAAACTTACTAATCTTCCAGTTATCGGCCATGCGATCGAATTCGCCTTCTTTGAGGACGACGATATCATCATTCTTCCAAAGGACAGTGTAATTGATAAAAATCGGAAGAAACGCGAAGTGATCAGGATCAATGTAACTTTTGAGCCTGAATCTATAGTGCTTCCTTCTCAGATCATTGAGTATTTTATCAGGAAATCGCGGTACCATTTCATCATGAATCGTTGTGTTTGTAGGGAAGCAAACCAGTGCAAAGAATATCCGCAAGATCTGGGATGCATTTTTCTTGGAAGAGGCGCATTGAAAATCGATAGGAATTTGGGAAGATTGGTAACAATGGAGGAGGCTCTCGCCCATCTGGAAGAATGTAGGAAAGCCGGATTGGTACACCTGATCGGACGAAATAAGATTGATAGTGTTGTATTCTCTAACACGCCAAAGGAGGAGCTACTATCGATTTGCAGTTGTTGTCCATGTTGCTGTCTCTGGAAAATGATACCTCAGCTTTCAAGGAGAATAAGCGACACTGTCACAAAAATGCCTGGTCTGCGTATCGAAATAGACAAGAATTTGTGCAGGGGCTGTGGCGCGTGTATTAAAAAAAATGTATGTTTTGTCGATGCAATTCATATTGAAAACGATTCTGCAAGAATTCGACAAGATCTGTGTAAGGGCTGTGCGCGTTGCGTAGAATTTTGTCCCAATGGGGCGATCAAGCTCATTATTGAGGATTCCAGCTTTGTTGAGGCGTCGATAAGGAGAATTGCACCACTTGTCGACATTGAATCGGAGTAGGCAATTTCGATTTTTCATCAAACGAAAAAATGTATTGAAAAATACAAAGGGTCGAAAAGAACCGATATTTGATTTTTCAATTTTTCCTTTGGTTATTTTTTGGTTCTAGAACATTCATTTCTTAATTTCAATGAAGTCTAGGTTCTTTCAATTCTAAATCCTATCGATGGGAAGGCGAGCAAATTCGTCTGGATTGATCGCCGGTTATCGATTTTGTTTTAATATTAAGTTAGGATCACCTATCTATTTATGGAGGGTTAATACGAGGTTCAAAAATTAGTTCTTTCAATAATGACAAATACTATTTGCTCTATTTCAGACTTTAAAGCTCAGTCGTGCGAGGAGCGACTTACTTATGCAAAAATGGACGAACCGGTTTCATGTGGGGGATCACGTAATTCACATCTATCGAAATGACATGGAATTGCTGCAGTCCCTCGTCGACCTGATCACTGCTGCGAGTCATGATGAAAAGATTGTGTATCTATCAGATAAGAAAGTAGAAGAACAAGTACCCTCCAAGAAAAGAGAAATTAGCAAATTAATTAGAAGTGCATTGAATGAAGGCAAATTATCTATCGTGCCATCATACAAGACATACTGCCCAACTGGCAAATTCCTGATGGAATCGATTTTGAAATTTTGGTGGGAACTAGCCAATAGGATCGATAAAGAGGGCTATAGAAGTGCAATCATCGCAGGTGATATTTCTTGGGTTTCACGTCACGCATCACTGTTCCCATCTTTTCTACAATATGAGCAATCAATCGATTTGTATGGTGTTCCCAAGAATATTAGGATCATTTGCCAGTATGATTCGAGGTTATTCAATTCGCAACAAATAGAATCGGCAATAAAAGTTCATCAGCTCGTATTACGTGGACAGACTCTAGAACGGAAGAATTGGATTGTCTCAAGAAAATTGGATAATTCAGTCTTTTTCCCATCAATGGTCTAAGAGCTGTCAAAGTAAAAAAGTGATTTGAATTTGTTTTGCCGATGAGAAGCAGAGCGATCAGCAATGAGTATTGTAAAATAATGGTCAAAGATTTTTAAATTATCATCATTTCAAAATCCTGCTTGTGATCTCATCTAGGATTTTAAATTGGTCAATTCAGTAGATGTTCTACTTTGCCGATTTTGCGTGACGATTGAATATTAGAAATCGTATTTCGTTCATTATGACATTCGAGCGAGCAAGACTTTTGCAAAGGGCTAGTGAATTGGCCTTTGAATACGAAAAAGAGAACAGAGGATGCGCTCAAGCTGTTCTTGCAGCCCTCCAAGACGTCTTTGGCGTGCGTGATGACATAGTGTTCAAATCGGCAAGCGGCTTGTCCGGTGGTGCAGGGTTGACGACGCTAGGTTCATGCGGAGCCCTCTCTGGCGGAGTTATGGCAATCGGGATGTTTTTTGGAAGAGAACGGAGTGAATTCAAAGACCCCCAAAGAAAAAGAATGGTTGCGTATCGATTGGCTAAAGAGCTCTGCATTCGATTTGAGCAGAAATATGGTAGCGTCATTTGCGGGGAAATTCAGAAAACGTATCTCGGCAAAAAATTCGACCTGTGGAATCCTGAAGAATACGCAGATTTTGACGCAGTCGCGTATCGGGAGAATAGGTGTCCGGAACTCGTCGCACAAGCTGCGATCTGGACTGCAGAAATTATACTTGATGAGTTGGAAAAAACGGGTAGGATTGATGAGATCAGGTCCGCTTTGGCGCAAACGTAAACCCTTGGTGGGCAACCAATCCCACTTTAGAATCAAAGCCCAGGATAACGGACAATTGGTTTCAACACGATTATAGTCTCGACATTGTTAAAACCCATGGGTCTTACTTTTTTTTCTATAATATCTGAGAGTTCACGGTTGTTCCGTGCTCTCACCCTCATCATAACTCTTCGTTCGCCAGTTACATTGAGTATTTCGGCGATATTTTCTATCGAAAAAAGTGCGGAAATGGCTGAGGATAAATTATCAGGCTCAATATCAGCGCTAACTATTGCATCAGAGAAAATACCTAAACGTTCATAATCTACTATAGCTGAATATCCGAGGATCGTCCTTGTTTCCTCCATTTTCTTGATTCTATCCCTGACAGTAGAAGGAGATCTGTTCAGAATTTGTCCTATTTCTTCATATGTAAGTTTCGCGTTTTTCCTCAACAATTGGAGGATCTCCTTGTCTAGTTCGTCGTCCATGTAATCCGTTACAATATTGCCAAGGCATATAGAAATACTTTTCAAAAAAGCGATATCACTTCGGTTCACACTGAACTGAAACTCCTTTCATTGTCATAAAATCGTCAATAATCTTGCGGTGATCAAAGGCAAGCTCAGGGAGCCTATTGATTGGAAAGAGCTTGGCTGCAGCAGCGTCGTCTCCCGCTTTAAGCTCCCCTCCAACATGTAGGAGGTGGAATACAACCGACACAAAATGACCGCGGGGATCCCTTTCAGGATCTGAATAAACGCCGACCAATTGGAGAATTCTCGTATCGATGCCCGTTTCTTCTTTGATTTCTCTGACAACACATCTTTCGACAGTCTCGCCATATTCAACAATACCGCCTGGGAGCGCGTATTTATCTTTGAAAGGATCTTTCCCTCGTCTTATCAGAAGGATTTTATCATCGATAATCACGATGCCGTCCGTAGCTAAAGCAGGTCTCTTATACAGCATCTTTAATTGCTGGTCAAAGAGGTTCTTCTGGAGTTCATATTGCTCAAGTAAGTGTTCTCCCTCAGGCGTAAGTTTGGATGTTCCGCCCTCCTGACCTCCCCTCTCTGAATATATGATTTTTTCTCCCAGAGCCTCCTCAATTTTCTTGATAGTCCCCCATGCATGTCTATATGACATCCTCATCTCATCAGCAGCTCTTGAAAGCGATCCATATTCTCTTATTAATCTGAGAAGCTTGGCACGACCTTCACTTAGTAAGAACCGCCCATCCTTTTTTAACCATAACCTGTATCCGATTTCAAATTTCAAGTGATCGCCTCAGTGATGAATCGATTGCAGTGATAGATTAAAGCTTCCATAAAGGATTAAGCATGACGTGACGAGTCCGCGAAAAAAAATACCGACAATTCTTTATTCAAAAGAATTGCTCGATAAAGCCTTCAAGAAGGCTTCTAAGATACAAAAAGAAGGTCTTGATAGAGTCGATAAAGTGAGGAAAACCGCAATATCTAAGATTTCTGTTGCTGGAGACATCATTTCCTCAAATCTCGCGAAATATGTAAAGGCCTTTCCGAGCTTTTCAAAAACAAACGAGTTTGAAATGGAACTCGTTGATGTCATCATTGGGATAGACAGATTGAAGAAGTCGCTTGGAGCACTCAACTGGTGTTCAATGAAGGCGCTCGAGCTCGAAAAAACATACCTCGGGAAGGTAAGGAAGGCACAAAATTCAGAGGAGATCTCCCGATTGAGGAAGGAATTCTACGGTAGACTCTCTTCTTTGGTTAACCAGATCGATCAGGATCTAAAATTTGTTGCAACTGCAAGGGAAAAGCTGAAGGAGCTCCCTGAGATCGATCCAGCTCTTCCAACTGCCGTGATCGCTGGTTTTCCAAATGTCGGGAAAAGCCAGCTCGTAGAGAGGATCTCGAGTGCTAGGCCTAAGATAGCTCCCTATCCTTTCACGACACAAGGGATCGGGATCGGTCATTTCACTGCCAGGCGAAAAAAGTACCAGGTTGTTGATACACCAGGTCTACTCGATAGGAAGCTTGAAGAACGAAACAGAATAGAGCTCCAAGCGATCTTGGCTCTTAGACACCTGGCAGATATAATCATATTTTTGATCGATCCATCGGAGACATCGGGATACAGCATTAAGGATCAACTTGCGTTGCTTGAATCAATTAAGATGAATTTTGCTAACATTCCAATCATCGAAGTCGAGAATAAGTCTGACATTATCAAAACCGAAAGTCCTCGCATGAAAATTTCAGCGCTTACGGGAGAGGGGATAGAGGAGTTCTTGGCTTTAGTCATAGACATGCTCGATAGAACAAGTGAGGCGCGCGACAGTATGGGCCGATAGCTATTTAGGAAGAAATTTACTCATTAGGCGAGGAGTACCAAAGGATTATGAATGAAGTTGTTTGCAGCGAGGAAATGAAAAGTTATTTCGACGCACTGGCGAGCGAAGTCGATCGATGTTATTCGATTGCTAGGCGAGCAAGGGCAAGGGGCTTGGATCCTGAGACCTTCGTTGAGATACCGAGAGCCGAGGATTTGGCGGCAAGGGTTGAGAAGCTTCTGTCTTCCTGGAATGTCGAAGGTATTGCTGAGAGGATTAGAGATCTAAGTACACGCCATGACAGAGAAGAAGTCTCATTACTTGCTGCGAGAGAAATTGCAAACAGACCTGCGAAGTCAAGGGAGGAGGCGATCGATAGAGCGATTCGTGTAGGACTGGCGGTACTCACTGAAGGAATACTTGTAGCCCCTCTCGAAGGTATTGCGGGAGTAAAAATCGGCCACAACTCAGACGGGAGCGAGTATCTCGCTATCTCTTTTGCTGGGCCTATTAGGTCAGCTGGGGGTACTGGACAGGCATTGAGCGTGCTTATTGGAGATGTCGTGAGAAGAGAGTTTGGAATCGGTCGTTATCAACCTACCCATGGGGAGGTTCAGCGATTCAAGGAAGAAATACCACTTTACAAGCAATGT
>JARYLV010000019.1 GCA_029907465.1 Methanomassiliicoccales archaeon | reverse complement strand
GCAACCTCTGGATTTCATCTGCGAGGCCGGCTGTCAACCCCTCCACAGACGCAGCAATGGCCTTCAGATCGTTTGGATTTGTTACCTTGAGAATCATCTGGGTGTTGCACTGGCTTAATACATTCTTATCTATCTTCGCCGCTCGTTGACTAATGATGGTGAGACCAAGGCCGAATTTCCTTCCCTCAGAGGCAATCGTTCTGAAGATCTTGCTCGAAGCTGCAAGGCCTTGTTGCGGGCAATAGTTATGCGCTTCTTCCACGACGAGCATCATCGGCGGTATTTTGCCGACCTTCCTTAATTCGAACAGCGCTGTTGCAATCCTGTTGACAACGAGTTCCTGGATATCTGGTGGCGTGCCCTTGAGGTTAATGATTGTCGTTTTTCCCTTTACGACGATCTCATCGATCCTCGTACCTTTTGCAGCAAAAATGTTGATCTCATCAAGATATTCAAGTTCTGCAATAAGCGCGGCATTTTGCGTCTCTTCATCAGCCTCGAGCACGTGTATAATGTCTTTGAGTGTGTATTCCTTCTTGATACTTCTCACACTGTCGATTGCCTTCCTCAGGGATGTCAGGTATGTTCTGACATTCTTGATGTTTGTTAGGCTGAGCAAATCCCTTGCCTCAAGATTGGCGAGCGTGAATTTCAAAGGAATCGCGTTCTTATTGACATTCGTATCCGTTGCGAATTCGATGATCTTATCCGCATAACCTCGAGGTGTAACCTCGAAATTCCTTGATGTTTTCGGAACCTGGCCCTTTTCCCTCATCGAACCATATTCCCCATGAGGGTCGATGATGAGGACAGTCACATCGTGTTTCATCAACTCCTCAATGAGTGCACCACAGAGGAAGCTCTTACCTCCACCAGTCTTTGCGAGTATGCTGACATGTTTTTGAACCATCGCATTTATGTCTATCTCAACGCGAATATCGTGACCGAGTAACAACCCGATGTATGCGCCGGTATCCGTTCTTTCCTTAAGTCCAATAACATCCTTGATCAAGGTATCTTTGGCCTTATAAACGAGATCGCCAGCCTTGAAAGGTGTGCGCGGGGTTTGGAGGAGCCCCCTTTCATCGCGAAAACCGATGATGTCGACCTTCGCAGAGACTTTCTCCTCGATCGGAACGATCTCTCCCTCTGTGACCATCTTTGCCCTTTCGATGGAGAGGTCGGTCTTCCGCTCCATTTCTGATACAATCCCCAAAACCCAGCCATCTGTTTCGTGTTCAACCTGGACGTACTCCAGCCGCTCCATATTCCCAATCGCGCGGCAATTGAAGGAAGTCGTTCCGACATTGCCGTAGATAACCCCCACACATTCAAGATCAGGATATTTGTTGATCTTGTGAGAAGCGTTGCTCTCCGTCATGTCTACGGCAGAATCGGTTTCCATCGCATCCCATCCACTGTGGATATCATCCGTTCAGGATAAAAATGTTTCCGAAACATATTTACCATCACGGGTTTAAGCCAGCGATTCGAGTTTCTCAAAGAAAAAGGAAGGGAAATCCGAGTATATCATTCTTGGATCTTTTTCTCGGGATCTTCACATTTAAGATGAGATAAGAAAGAGTTCTTGCTCTCCGAAAGCTAGCATACGGATAGATATTAAATGTAAAAAGAATGATTCTCCCATAAATGATCATCATAAGTGGCTCATCATCAAGAAATCTGGCCAATGATCTTGCTTTGCGAGTAGATACTGAACATGTCCCGGCAGTCACGAAGAAATTTCCCGACGGGGAGTGCTACGTTCGGATTGAGAGAGAGACGATCGACGAGGAAGTCGTCATCGTTCAGAATTCGTACCCAAATGACATGCTCGTTGAACTTTTTCTCCTTCAGGATGCAGCTAGAAATCTCGGAGCGAAGAGAATCATCAATGTAATTCCCTACTTCGGATATGCCCGCCAGGACAAGGTCTTTCTCACAGGGGAGGCAATCAGTGCCCGTGTCATGACCAGACATCTCGACCTCGAAGCAGATAAGGTCATCACGGTCGACATTCATACGCCGAAGATCATTGAATGGTTCGGAAGAGCCGAAGCAATCAATGTTCAAGCGGCGGAATGTATCGGAAAATACTTCATCGATGATGGGATCGACCTCGTCCTCGCCCCAGACCAGGGAGCCTCAGGAAGGGCGAGGGCCGTTGCATCCGTTTTGGGTTCAGCGTGGGATCATCTTCTCAAAACAAGATTGAGCGGTACCGAGGTGAGGATAACGCCGAGTAATGTCGATGCCAGAGGAAGAAAAGTGCTCATTGTCGATGATATTATTTCAACAGGAGGTACCATTGAAGCGGCCACGAGAGAGCTGAGGAGACTCGGCGCTGAGGCTGTCTACGTTGCATGCACACATGGACTTTTCATCGGTGGTGCGCTGGAACGGCTGCGGAAGACGTGTGACAGGATCGTGGCTACGAACACGATTGAAGGGGAAGTATCGATGATATCCGTAGCGCCGGCAATCGCCTCAGCCCTCCAGTGAGCCGCATATGAAATCGGATATGAGGGTCTTCCAAATGAGGCTGGAAAATTTTATAGAACGGAGGTCTGATTTCCAATTCCTTTTTCAAGGGGCGGATACATGAAGAAAGAAGAGAACTTCAGCGAATGGTACAACGAAATTGTCGAAAAAGCGAATCTCACAGATAAGAGGTATCCAGTCAAAGGCATGAATGTGTGGACGCCTTATGGGTGGAAGATCATGTCCCTCATTGACTCATTCATCAGGAAAGAATGCGATGAGACTGGACATGAGGAAGTCTACTTTCCGCTACTCATCCCTGAGACAGAATTCAAGAAAGAAAAAGAACATATCAAGGGATTCGATGCGGAAGTATACTGGGTTACCCATGCAGGGACAAATCCCCTTGATGTAAGGCTACTCTTGCGACCAACAAGCGAGACGGCAATGTATCCAATATTCTCGCTCTGGATACGATCGCATACTGACCTCCCCTTGAAAGTCTATCAAATCGTCAACACATTCAGATACGAAACAAAGCAGACGAGGGCATTCATCAGGGTGAGAGAAATTCATTTCTTTGAATCACACACCTGCCATGTTGATGAGGAAGACGCGCAGCGACAGGTGGAGGAGGACTTTGTTATCCTTGAACGAATCGCACGCCGTCTTTGCCTCCCCTATCTGCTGTTGAAGAGGACAGACTGGGACAAATTCCCAGGCGCATACTACACGGTAGGTGTCGATACAGCCTTACCAGACGGGCGCAGCCTGCAGCTCGGCAGCATTCACCATTACAGGGAGAACTTCTCGAGACCGTTCGAGATCAAATACGAAGATCCAGAGGGCAACATGAAATATGTACACCAGACGACCTTCGGGATGAGTGAGCGCCTCGTGGGCGCTGTTGTGGGCGTTCACGGTGATGATCGCGGGCTAATTTTGCCACCGGATATCGCCCCTTTCCAGGTCGTCATTATTCCAATACTTGCGAAAGGAAAGACAGAGGAGATCATGAGAGAGGCAGCAAGGCTGAGGGACGAGCTTGAACAGGCGGGGATCAGAGTGAAACTTGACGACAGAGATGAAAGACCGGGAAGTAAGTTCTATGACTGGGAGATCAAGGGTGTGCCTCTGAGACTTGAGATCGGCGAAAGGGACATTGCACAAAATGTCGTGACATACGTCAGAAGGGACGAGGGCAAACGCGAAACGATCAGACGGACCGAAGTTGTCGACGCCGTTAGGAAAATCCTATCACAGATGGCCGATGATCTCCTCAAGAAAGCTCACGAGAATCTAATGAAGTCGATCGAGACGATCAATTCGGTCGAGAATATACCCAAGAAAATCGTTCGTTTTGGCTGGTGCGGAGCTGAAGATTGTGGGAAGAGATTCGAGGAGATGACGGATCTGAAGCTATTAGGCACACCCTACTACAAGGAAGAGTTCCACGGTCTGTGCATTGTCTGCGGGAAGCCGACTGAAATCGTTGCCTATGCGGCGAGAGCTATGTAGGACCCTTTCATTTATGGATGAATCGCACCGCGTTGAACTGGGCTGCATAGATGACCTGCAACCGCAATCAAAGGACTACGATAGAGATTAAATAGTATATTGAGAAGAAGAGCGGCGAAACATGCCAAAAACAGCTAGGCCTCACTTTCCCTTCAGAGACAGGATAAGCCCGAGTATACCGAAGCCGAACAGTACGATGACAATCGAATAGACACCGATGAATTCCTTTTGAAAAATATTCCAGCTTCCGTAAAGCAATCCCCATGCCCAGTACATCGCGAAGCCGGCAATAATTAGGATTAAAGATAACACAATTTTCAGTTTTCTTGGGAACTGGGATTCGGCCATCGAGTTGCTCAATGCCTTCACCGTATAAAATCCTTTAGTTTGGGGATGAGCTGGACGGCTCGCATGCACGCGACATAAAATGGAACGGATATGCGATATTACATAACCAGATACGTATAGAGCCTATTCTCAATATGGTCTCAAAAAGGACAAAGTAAGGGGGAAATGAGAACATAAGATGGTGACTCTCTATAAAGCTCATTGATGACGATGAAATGAGATGAAGAGTGAACTAATTGCTTTTCCAAGTCATATTACCATAAGGGAATGTAACGATATACACCTGAGAATACCTTCGGGCCAACTAATATTTAAATAATCCGATGGTGATTGTCTTTAGGGTCATGGGATGCCACTCATTGTCTTTGCAATCATACTTATTTGGTTCGCGGTAGGCGCAGTGATTGCTCTTTGGATTTTTAGCGACTCAAGATCGAAATTTGATGAAGTTGCTCTTGACTGGGTTATTGCTGGCTTCTTTCTCAGTATCATAGGAGCATTTCTTTACAAATACGCGTCAAGACAGAGACTGATTCGTGAAGCTAAGTATCCACCAGAACCACGATATGATGCACCAAAGTACGAATTTGAAGAAAAGAAAGCGATCCAACCCGTAGTCTCATCCAAGGACGAAGAGAAGAAAAAAGATGAAGTTAAACATGTGCAGCAAATCGAGGGGATTCCGCGATGCCCACATTGCGGAGCCGCGATTTCTACCCATGATTGGAACTGCCCGGCATGTGGAAAGAAATTACGGTATTGAAAGTGACCTCCAAAATCCTTTTCTTTAACCGGGAGCATCTACAGTTCAAATGCTGAAGGAAGGCGAGACGCTTTACTTACTCGACGATAAAGGTAGACGCCATTGGTTCACTTTGAAAAGGGATATGATTAAGATCGAGGGGCTCGGGGTTCTCGACGGCAATCGGATCATCGGCGCCGAAAATGGCATTTCAGTTGAAATCGCTGGTAGGAGGTTTTTTGTTCTCAGACCAGGAGTCGCCGAGTTAATGGAGTCGATTGAGCGTAACACCCAGGTCATCATCAGTAAGGACGCTGCTTACATCACCCATTTTCTCAACTTAAAATGTGGGGATGTCGTGGTTGAAGCTGGCGTTGGTTCTGGATGCTTAACAATAGCACTCCTGAACGCAGTTCAGCCATTTGGAAAGGTCATTTCATTTGAATTGAGGAAGGAATTTGCTCGAGCAAGGAAGAATGTGATGAGAAGCCAGTTCGTGGAGAATTGGGAGTTGAGGGTCGATGACATAAAGACGGCCAAGATAGATGTCCCCGTCGATGCAGCTGTCCTCGACATCCCAGATCCTTGGGAAGCAGTGGATAATATAACTGGGATGTTGAAAGGCGGAGGAAGATTCTGTGCATATGTTCCCAATGTCAATCAACTGGAAAATACCGTAAAGCGATTGAGCGCTGCGAACTATGTAGAAATCCGCGCATTTGAAAACCTGCAGAGACAGATGGAGGTTCACGAAGGAGGGACGAGGCCCGCCTTTGAAATGCTTGGTCATACTGGATATCTCATTTTTGCACGGAAAGTCCTTCGAAAAGGCTAAGTGTTAACTAATTGGACAAAGATGGGGAAAACACATGAGTTTCGAGTTCGCATTGAGCGCGTTCGCAACTATCTTCGCCATCGTCAATCCAATTGGCAACATCCCGATCTTTGAAGCCGTCACGATGGGATATCCCAGGGAACTGAAGAAAAAGGTCATTAGAAAGATTTGTACGGTTACCACTGGAGTGCTTTTCGTTTTCGCGCTCTTTGGCCAATGGATTTTTTCATTATATGGAATCACGATTCCGGCGTTCAAAATCGCTGGTGGCCTTCTCCTCTTTTCCGTCGCCTTCTCAATGATGCACGGCCAGCGTTCAAGGGCAAAGATTAGTGATGAGGATCAAGAAGAGGCGATGGCAAGGGAAGTTGTCGGAATTGTACCGCTCGGCATTCCAATGTTCGCAGGGCCAGGGGCGATCACGACCGTGATGATATTTGTGTCGGAGGCGATGAAATCAAGCGACATGATCGTGGATATGTTGTCGATTTTCATCTCGATCATTCTGACAGTCATCATCAGCTACCTATTGCTCACATACTCAGAGCCGTTGTTCAGGAGAATGGGTAGAAGCGGTGCGATGGCTTTTTCGAGAATCATGGGCCTACTTCTCGCCGCAGTGGCAGTGAACTTCATCCTCTCTGGCGTCTTCCAGTCTATTAACGATTATTTCGTTGGATAGTTATTTAGTGAACAGGATTAAGTAGGGCACAGAGAATCTACCAAGAGGTGCTCCCATGGTCGTCGTCGATATACGGATAGAGTTGAAGCCTGGTGTCGCTGATCCAGAAGGACAGAACACAAAGAAGGCCCTCGAGCTTTTGGGTTTCAAGAATATCAAGAGTGTACGCTCTGTTAAGCTATTTGAGATCGACCTCGATATGCAAGAAGGGGAGGCGATTGCCACCTGTGAGGAGATGTGCAAGCGCTTACTTGCAAATCCTGTAATTCATAATTATAAAATTGAATTGAAGTGATCAAATTATGCAGCTGGAAAATCTCATTAGAAAGCGACAGTTACCCTTCGAACTATCAGAGATCGACCTATTTTCTGCAACTGATCACGAGCTGGTTGAAATCAGCCGTGCCATGGGGTTGAACCTCAGCCTCGAGGAGATGAAAGAGATCGAGCGATATTTCGCACGTAAGGGCCGACTCCCGACCGACGTCGAGTTGCAGTCGCTCGCTCAGGCTTGGAGTGAACATTGTTGTTACAAGAGCTCGAAGGTCTTTCTGAGGGAGCACATTTTCAACATCGACCATCCAGACGTTATTGCAAAGGGCGATGCGGGAGTTATGGTATTCGATAACGAATATGCCTACGCACTCAGGATCGAAAGCCATAACCATCCGTCAGCTGTCGAACCTTATGGCGGCGCTGCAACTGGCATCGGCGGTATCGTTAGGGATGTCCTCTGTATGGGAGCGCAACCCGTCGCACTCATCGACCCCCTCTTCTTCGGCCCGCTCGATTATGATAGGGAGTTGCCTCCAGGGACAAAACACCCGAAGTATTTGCTAGGGGGGGTCGTTGCGGGGATCAGAGATTACGGCAACCGGATCGGGATACCTACGCTTTGTGGTGCAGTCTTTTTCGACGAGCGTTATATTGGGAACTGTTTAGTTAATGTTGGATGTGTTGGCATCGTGAGGAGGGATCGCGTTCTTCGGAATGCCGTGAAGAACTCGAACGATGTTCTCATCCTTGTCGGCGGAAAAACAGGCAGGGACGGCATACATGGGGTTACCTTTGCCTCCGCGGAACTCGATGAAACTTCGGAAGAGAAATCACGCGGAGCTGTCCAACTGGGTGACCCCATTATGAAAGAGCCGCTGATCCACGCATGCCTCGAAGTCAACGCAAAACAACTCATCTCGGGCATGAAAGACCTCGGCGGTGGCGGCCTTTCATGCGTCGTCGGCGAACTTGCACTTGCAGGCGGATGCGGCGCAGAGGTCGATCTTGATAAAGTGCCCCTGAAGGAAACTGGCTTAGCGCCGTGGGAGATCTGGGTATCAGAATCCCAGGAAAGGATGATGCTCTCCGCTCCAAAAGAAAACGTTGCAAAGATCATTGAGATCTTTGACTTGTGGGACGTGCCCGCGACAGTTATCGGGAGGGTCATCGAGGAAAAAGTCGTACGCCTCTTCTATAACGGGACTAAGGTATTCGAGCTCGATCTCGATTTCTACGCAAAAGGACCTGAATACTGCCGACCGATTCTCGAGAAAAGAAGGGAAATACAGCGGGAGACGGAGTATCCCCCACTGCCGCCGGATCTCAATGAAGTACTCCTGCGGGTCATCGCCGACCCGAACATCGCATCCAAAGAATGGATTATCAGGCAATACGACCACGAGGTACGGAGTTGCACTGTCATCAAACCTCTCCAGGGAAAAATTGGGAAGAGAGGTGCCGGAGACGCCGCAGTCATTAAACCCCTACGCCATTCTAATAGAGGTCTCGCTATTGCCGTCGGCGTGAACCCCTGGTTCACAGCGCTTGATCCTTACCGTGGGGGATTGAGTGCAATTGATGAAATCTGCAGGAATCTGACAGCCGTAGGATCGAGGCCTCACGCAATCACCGACTGCCTGAACTTTGGAAATCCAGAAAAGCCTGAGAGGCTCTGGGAATTCAAGGAGTGTGTGAGGGGAATTGGCGATGCGTTGAGGGGCCTCCAAATCGCGGCACCATCTGGAAACGTGAGCTTTTATAATGAGACGCCCAAGGGTGCTGCGCTCCCGACGCCGACAGTTATGGGAGTGGGTATCGTGGATGATGTGAGGCGCTGCGTGACTGCAGACTTCAAGGAGAAAGGAAACCCTGTCTATGTTGTTGGAAAGACCAAGGAGGAGATGGGAGGGTCAGCGCTCTTCCGGATCTTTGGTGGTCACAGCGGTCTCGTTCCAGATGTAGACCTTAAAATTCTCTCGGAGCGCATGCAGAAGCTTAGATATTGCATTAATGAGAGCATTGTCCGAGCCTGCCACGATGTTTCAGATGGGGGGATCTCCGTGGCGATCGCAGAAATGTGCATCTCAGGGGACATAGGGTTTTTCGGTGACCTCAAGGGAATGGGCGAAGAAAGGGTGATCGTAAAACTCTTTTCAGAATCGAACTCAAGATGGATCGTCGAAGTCGACAAGAATAGAGAGGACACCTGGAAGGAGATCATGGGGGGCGAGGCGATCAAGATCGGTACGGTCGGGGGCAAGGCGATGGTCGTTTCCGATGGCAGTAAGGTAATTGATCTCGATATTGATGTGCTGAGAGAACACTGGTCAGAGCCGCTTTGGCGACTGCTCGGATGAAAGGTGATCTGATGAGAGCCGAAGATGTAAAGGTCTGCATCCTCAGAATCGAAGGGACGAACTGTGAAGATGAAACTTGCGCCGCGTTTCGATTCGTTGGCACATCACCTGAAATCGTACACCTAAAACAGCTGACTGGTCATTGTCCAGCAGACCTAAGAAGGAGACTCGATGACTACCACGTCCTTGTCATCCCTGGCGGATTTTCTGCGGGTGACTATGTGAGAGCAGGGGCAATATTCGCAGCCCGAATGAAAAGTGCCCTCTCAGACGATTTGAAGAGATTCGTGCAGTCCGAAAAACCTATCATTGGCATCTGTAATGGATTCCAGGTGCTCGTTGAACTAGGGATGCTTCCGGCTCTGGATGGGGTAATGAGTGATTCTGCCCAGGCGGCCCTTGCGACGAACGAATCGGGACGGTTTGAGTGTACCCCAACACTTCTAAAAGTCGAGAGCAGAGGAAAGTGTGTTTTCACGAGAAAGATGAGAAAGGGCCAAATCGTCATGTTTCCCTCAGCACATGCAGAGGGCAAATTCATGCTCCCTGCTGAAAGAGCAGAACGCATACTCGACAGGCTCGAAGAGAACGACCAGATTGTATTCAGATATGTTGACGAAAGCGGATCTTATGCTGGCTATCCGTGGAATCCGAACGGTTCGTTAGGAAATATTGCAGGTATATGCAACCCTCTAGGCACGGTTCTAGGTCTGATGCCGCACCCTGAAAGAGCCTTCTTCCGGTATCATCACCCTGACTGGACAAGGAATCGCCTTGCGCCCGAAGGCCCTGGGGATGGGAAGGCAGTGTTTGAGTCAGTCGTCGAATACGTCGCAAAGAAATTTTAGAAAAAATTCGTATGGATTCATCGAAAAGCCAGCATTGAATTCATCTGATGGATCGACCAGCTCAAACGAGTGAAACCCGTACTTCCACTTGATCTCCATCTTTCAAACCCAAAGTTCTGCGGAGATGATACTTGCAGATGATCTCCATGACATCGCTGTAATGGGACCGGCTCGGAATGACAACGGCACAATCGATATTCTGGATCGATGCCTTATGCGCCCTGACATCGCCGAATGTGCGGCCGTTTCTCTCGAATCCCTTAATCAAGATCCCCCCGCTTCTCCTGAGCGCCTCGAGCTTCGGCAGATCCGCCGGGGAAACCCTGAGGTTGAGGGTACCATCATATGGCCTGAACGAAAGTTTCTCCTCGAACTGTTCCATATACCCCGACTGCGTCACATAATACTGCCCCTCACCCATCCCAGTAATGACAGTGCCCCGAATGATGACAAAATCCTTCATTTCGAAAATCCGCTGGTATTCAATATATTCCCTCTTCAATAATTCGATACCCTTATTAGTTAATTTGATCCGCTGTTTCCTCGCGCCGAGATCACGCTGGATTAGACCCTTATCAAGCAGATCGAGGATGCGCTTCGAGGCGGATTGTTGACTCACACCAAGAAGCTCGCCGAGTTCCCTTGATGAGATGGTGATGTAGTCGTGAAGACCACCGAGGAGCGCAATCCTTTTCAACGCAGCAGTGACTTTCTCATCCATCGTATCGACCGCCCGCAAAATCAATCACTTTTTGATGACTTAATGATTCCATAGGTCCATTCTTCGATTCTAGGTTTCGATATTTAATTCTTTCATGCGCCCGGTGAGAAATTATGACGCATAAACTTAATTTATAAGCCATCGATATCTCGCCGTTTAGGGGAAGACGCAATGGACAAGCATGTTATCGAGGCACTAGGTCGGGCAAGAGTTGTTATCGAAAATGGAAAGGTCACAGAGGTCGGCGAACCGATGATCACTTATTGTCCTCTGTTCAAAAAATACAGGGGGATTGAAAGGATCACGAGAGAGAAAGTCCGCGAGAATGTCGAGTTCAGAATCGAGAGCTTTGGCATGTGTACCCCCCAGAGAGAGACCAGGATGAGAGATTTCCTCAGTTTTGGTATCTCCGAGATCATTGCAATGGCCGTCGCCAGGAACCTGCTCGACTGTGCCGTTCTCGTGTGTGATGGCGCTGGGACAGCTGTCATAGATGATCCAGAGATCATACAGGGAATCGGTGGAAGACTTTCTGCGGTCATCGAGACAACGCCATACCCAGAGATCATTAGCGTTCTCGGCGAGAAACGCGTTCTCGATCCAAAGACTGGCAGAATCGATCAGTTTGGTGGTGTGAGCCTCGCTGAGCGCCTTGGATTCCAGAGGATTGGGGTGACGATCGTTTCAGCCGATGAGGCGACGAGAATCAGAAATCGTTACGGGACGAAAGTGGCAATTTTCGCAGTTCACACGACCGGTGTAAGTGAGGATGATGCGGTCGCCTTGTTCGACTCGTGTGATCTCGTGACCGCATGTGCGTCAAAATGGGTGAGGGAGGTCGCAAAGGAAAGGGCGATTTTCTCGGTTGGAAACAAGATCCCCGTTTACGCTGCCACGGAGTTCGGCAAGATGCTCATGGAAGAGCGGTTGAAGATGATTCCTCATAAAAGAAATGAAAGTGAGGCGCCTGACGATACACCAAGACCTCTTGTTTAATCCGCGTAGAAATCAAGGTGATTCTTCGACCGGAGCACTATGACCCTGATTCCACGAGCACTGAGCTTTGAAATGAGATATTTATCGTTAGTCACAACGAAGGCATTGAGCTTTAGAGCGAGTTCGACAATCGCATCGTCTCCTTGCTGGTCTGTTGGATCGATCATGTACTTCCTCGCCAGGTCGAGAGCCGCCTTTGCGTATTTATTTCTCGAACGTTTCAATTCGCCGAGAACGGGTGAGGGTACATGAACCTCGCACTCACCAATGAGGCGCCGCAGTTCGAGGTCTATGTTAAGAGAACACTCAAAAGGCATGAGAAGAGCGTTCGTGTCAAGAACGACTTTTTGCATGGGGTCACGATCACTGTATAATGCCATAACCGATGAGACGCCATTTTCCAGAGATTTTCCGAGAAATCGCGACCCTTTGATTCGGTTCCGCGCAGACGGGGATTTTGAGCGAGACTTCACATGTCGTTTCCCTTGCACTCACTACAATCCCAACGGTTGTTGCTGTGCCGACGCTCAGCATGAGCGGTTCATTCGTTCTTATATTCTCGACCACCAGGTCCTCCGCCGAACCAACAACTCTCTCAAGGAGGTGAGTTGACATCGTGAATTTACTGAGAACAGGTGGGAGTGTTCCAGGCTTGCCAACCATACGGCCTGTGAGCCCGTCTGACTTGGTCAACGAGGGGTCAAGTTTCGTTCCAATAGCAATGAGTCCACCGGGCTTCGCTTTTTCGAGTGGCGTACCACCTGCATGAAGCGAGACAACAGTTGTCGTCAGTGGTTCCCACGAGGTCTTCCCACCACTCCCCTCAATCTTTCTCCCAGGGCTGATCTCGATTTCATCGCCAAGCTCGAGCTGTCCCTGAATCAGGCTCCCGCCGAGTACACCTCCCTTCAGTTCTTCCGGGGATGACCCAGGTATATTGATATCGAACGATCTCGCAACATACATTCTTGCAGGTTTACTCGCATCGAATTTTGGGGTAGGGATGTACTTTTCAATCGTCTCAATGAGTTTATCGATGTTCACATCATGATGTGCTGAGACCGGGATTATTGGTGCGTTCTCGGCGATCGTGCCCTTCACAAAGGATCTGATCTGCCGGTAATTCTCCAGCGCCTCCTCTTTCGTCACGAGATCGATCTTGTTTTGCACAACGATGATTCTGTCAACACCTATGATCGTCAGCGCCATCAGATGCTCCTTTGTCTGAGGCTGGGGACAGCGCTCATTGGCTGCGACAAGAAGCAGAGCACCATTCATCAAGGCAGCTCCAGAAAGCATCGTCGCCATCAGAGTCTCATGACCTGGTGCATCAACAAAAGAGACGGCACGGAGGAACTCCGCCTCGCCCCCGCAGTGTTTGCAGGTCTTATCATTCGTATATGCAGCCGGAGGTTCGCACGAGCGACACTTATAGAATGCTACATCCGCGTATCCAAGTCTGATCGAGATACCGCGTTTGATTTCCTCGGAATGACGGTCTGTCCACTCTCCAGTGAGCGCCTTCGTAAGGGTCGTTTTTCCATGGTCGACATGACCAATCATCCCAATGTTGACCTCGGGCTGCTGCGGTACGATCATTTGGTCTCCTCTTTTTTAATGAGATCCTCAATCGGTTTTGCCCCTTTCGAGGTGATTTTCAGATTGATCTGGACTATTTCGGGCGAAATTGTATTCCCGCGTACTGACTTTCTCTTTCTAACGCCTTTTTCACCAGACTTGAAACCCGTCGATCCACTCGCCAACAAGAGCTTTACTCGTCTTGTGCCTGGGAGATCCTTTCTCATTGGGAAGCCATCCTTATCGCTCCCTCCCGTGATGGTCAACTTATATCCAGGGAGACCGACGAAAATACCATCGATCACCTCACCGATCTTTCTGCCAATAAGGGAGTTCGCATGATGGCCTGAGACCGTCACCTGATACGATTTTCCAGTCTTTGCATCGTTAATGACAGCCTTGAATTCAACCATTCTGAACACCTGTTAGGTATCGCCCTAATGTAGTTCCCGTTAAATAACTTTTGGTGAGTCGGAATGAGCTGGTTAATTCAGGGATATTGTAGAGGTTGGTACGATTGACGGATTATCTAATGAAAGTTTTCCAGGCAAGAACTGATTGGGATCAGACCACCGGTTACCTTTAAGGATACGAACGAGAAGACGCATAGAAAGACAATGACCCGTGAATGCCTCTATTTGCAAGTCGCAGTTGCTCAAAGTCCCCAGAACGGGTCCTGCTTCCTCATGATTCCGATCAATTCTTCGAGGACCATTTTCTCATCTTCATTCAAATCGAGGGACTGAATTTCTTTAACTTTTGACTCTTCCAGCGCAACGTAGAGGATATCTTCGACGTCGACTTGTCTACCAACAGTCGCTCCCTCGATTGCGATCGCGACTTCACTCCCCGCAATCGCTTCCTTGAGCGCTTCCTCTCCAGACCGAATGCTCCTGATCTTTCCAACTTCCTTCCCGTCCCTGTCGATAAGGGTCTGGCCCGGCCTTATCCTTCCCGCGAGAACCCGCACGCCGACAATCGCAGGCTTACTGATACGGAAGACGCAGTTTGGAAGCACTTTGATTTTTCCAGGGAAGGAAAATTTCGAACGCTTTTCGATCTCACTCGCCCTCTTTTGTTCTTCGACCCATTTCTGATAGTCTTCGATCAATCGGTAAACAACATCGTTAAGGAATACTTTCACTGGATAAGTTGACAGGACTTCTTTCGCATCTGGCAGAACCTTCACGTTGAAGCCCAGGATAATGCGGTAGAGGGGGTCACTCGTTGCACACGCCTCAACAATGTCCCTCTTTGCTATGTCCCCCACTTCGAACTTCCTGATCGGTATACCGGCGTTCTCCGCCTCAAACGCAAGGGCCTCCAGAGACCCTATTGCGTCAGCTTTGATAATGACTCCGTCGTCCTTCGTGGCTATATGAACCTTCATTTCATTCTCGATCTCATCGACAACAACAGCTTCGTCCCCCGAAATGACCCTAAGAGGGGCTCCTGCGATGACACCATCAAGATTCTGGCACGTGAGTTTAACGCCAGCTGCTGCGGAAACTTCATCGACAGAATCGAATCGCTCTCGCGGATCCCTGATTTCATCGAGGGGCTTTGGTTTGAGAATTGCCTTCACCTTCGTTACAAGGGGCTTTGATGAAGTGCCAAGGGCAACCCGGTCCCCCTTTCTTATAGTACCAGAATAAATAATCACATCGATCGTCGTGCCCAGACCCCTCTCCTCTTTGACTTCAAGAATAGTCCCCTTCGCGGGTCCGGTTTCCGTCCGCAGCTCCGACTCAAGGAATCTTTGGGCCAGACCGATCAGAACGAGTAAGAGATCCGGAACCCCTTCGCCAGTTTTCGCACTGATGGGGACGATTGCGATGTTTTTTGTGAAGTCCTCGATACGATCGTACCGTTCCCCAGACAACCCTTCGTCATGGAGCCTGGCAGAAATCATGTATACCCGTTCATCAAGCTTCGCTTTAACTTCCTCGAGTTGATCTCGAAAAGAAAGGACGAACGGCAAGTTAGGATGTGAGACCCATCCATCGATAAGGTCAATCTTGTTTAGTGCGACAACAAATGGCGTCTTATATCGTTTGAGGATATTGATCGATTCGATCGTCTGCGGCTTCGGGCCCTCCATGATATCGATTACGAGGACTGCAAGATCTGCAAGGGATCCCCCTCTTGCCCTCAACGTCGTGAATGATTGATGGCCTGGTGTATCGATGAACAAAAGGCCAGGAACGATAAACTTCTTGCCGCCGATGAGCACCGAACACTTCTCGTAGATGTGTTCGATTGGAACTTCGGTGGCCCCGATATGCTGCGTGATCCTCCCTGCCTCACGGAGAGCGACAGTACTGCCTCTGATGTAGTCAAGAAGGCTTGTCTTCCCATGGTCCACGTGACCCAGGACACTTACGATCGGTTGCCTTAGGGCCATTGTCTATCGCATCAGGGAAATCTTATTAGAATCTTTCCTCAGGCGCAGGACTCCCGTTTGTGTGAGAGAAAGAAATGGAATAAAAAACAGAACTGTTTGAATGAACACCTATCACAGATCTGTTTTTATTGGTCTTCCCTATGGTTTGATATGATTGAAACAAAATTATTCATAGACCCAGGGATCGATCGTCCTCTTGTAGTCCTGTAGTTCGTAGTCGTTGAAAAACAGCGCAATTTCCCTTTTCGCCGATTCGGGGGAGTCCGATCCATGAATGAGGTTCCTTCCTGTCTGCTGTGCGAAGTCACCGCGGATTGTTCCAGGTGCAGCGTCTTGTGGATTCGTCTTACCCATCATTGTCCTGAGAGCGGTAATGATGTTCTCCCCCTCCCACACCATGCAGAGCACAGGTCCAGAAGTGATATAATCTATGAGACCCGGGAAAAAACTCTTCCCTTTGTGTTCCGCATAGTGCCTCTCCGCCAGCTCACGCGGAATGCGCATGAATTTCATTGCGACAGGTTTAAACCCACGCGCCTCAAGCCGACTGATGATCGTGCCAATTAAACCGCGCTGGATTGCATCGGGCTTCAGCATGACGAAGGTACGCTCGATCATCCCTCTCCCGATTCCTTTTCTGCGCTCTTCTTGATCTTCCTCGCTCTGCGTTCCCCTTTCTTCTCCTCTTTCCCGCCAGATTCCTGAGCGCTTGCTTCCGCTTCGACGGAAGGAGAGCCTTCAATGTGCTCGCTAGTCTCGGTCCCCTTGCTAGCCTCTGCAACCTTTGTTGTGGCGGAGGAGATCTTCGAAACGCTCTTCTTTTCCAGCTGTGCTATGCGTGTCCATTCCGTTTTCCGAGGCACTCGTCCCAAATAGATCATGTTCTTGTAGCACTTACTCGTGCAGAACATGTAAATCGTGCCATCTCTCTTGATGAACATCCGACCGGTACCCGGTTCGATCTCGTCGCCACAAAATGAACAGACCTTTCGCTCGACCATTGTTTAGCCCCCGGTTATCGCTCATCTGATCGTGAGCTTTCGAGCTTCTCTCGAAGTCTCTCTCAGCATCAGTATGTCCCCGACACGCACAGGCCCCATGATGTTCCTGGTGATAATCCGGCCCTTATCTCTGCCTTCAAGGACCCTGACTTTCACCTGGGTTGCCTCACCAGTCATGCCTGTCCTGCCGATGATCTCGACGACTTCCGAAGGAATGTTCTCATCTTCCGGCATCCTTCGCACCTACTTTTTCAACTTTTTTATTTGTTCAGATATGTTTTCGAGCAATGCCTTTCCCTTCCCTACATCCACAACGGCGACGGTCGCCGTTGGTTTTTCAAGGCCCGAGGCATTTCCAAGCTCGGCCTTGCTTGGGACGTAAGCGTAAGCGATATTCCTCTCCTCACAGAGGAGTGGGAGATGAGCCAGGATCTCAGGGGGTTGAACGTCTTCCGCCATCACGACGAAGACCGCTTCTCCCCTCTCTACGAGCTTCGTTACTTCATTAGCGCCTTTCTTCACTTTCCCAGTATCCCTCGCTGTTTCGACGAGCTCGTAAACTTTATCCTGAAGCTCCTTTGGCATTTCGAATCTAACATGGATCGCCTTTGGCATTGTGGTTACCTCCTTCAGATGTTTTGCACATCTTCATCATTCATCGGCTCTGAAGAGCAAACGAGCACAAAGGGAAAGGAATATAAAAGGTTTGTCGAGGAGACCATAATCTTTTTAGAACGCACCATGATGCGACTGTTCGCAACCCGTGTGCTAACGTTTTGATGTGCAATACAAGTCCCTTGACCTCAAGGACCATGAAGGGGGTCCTCGTCGATGATGAGCGCTTTCCTTGCCTCTTCGATCTTGCATGGCGGCACGGGGACTTCCTCGTAGAAGTGGTGCTTCCATCTCTCACAGATCCAGGTCTGCAATTTCTCAATATCTTCCTCAGACATATGCCTGAACCGCCCCTGCAACTGGAGGTACTCTTTGACAGGCACCAATGTCTTTGGCTTATATGTGAGCTTCTCGACGCCGTGATCCACTTCGTATAGAGTCCACATACCAGTCTCCACAGCAAGCCTCGCAATAGCGACACTCTTGGAAGCTTCGCTCCTCCAGCCCGGCACACAGGGGCAAAGGACATGAAGGAACCTGAACCCGCTTACCGATTTAGCCTTCTGGACCTTCCTAACAAAATCGTTTGGATGTGCGATCGAAAGTGTAGCCATATAGGGAATACTATGTGCAGAGACGATCGCATCGATGTCTTTCTTGAATTCCCTTTTTCCCTGCACCTTCTTTCCGATCGGTGACGTCGTAGTCCAGGCACCAAAGGGCGTAGCGCCGCTTCGCTGGATTCCTGTGTTCATATACGCCTCGTTATCGAGGCACACATAAATGACGTCTTCATTTCTTTCCGCCGCACCAGAGAGTGCCTGTAACCCGATATCGAATGTACCACCGTCGCCCGCCATACCGATTACGGTCACCTCCCTTCCGCGACGCTTCAGCGCCGCTTTGATTCCCGAGATGACAGCTCCTGTGTTTTCAAAAGCAGTGTAAAAGAAAGGCCATTTAAATGCCGATGCTGGATAAAGCGCACTGAAGACGATGAGGCAGCTAGCTGGAACATAAACAATTGTGTCTTTGCCCAAAACTCTCGCAATATTCTTCACGGCGATTGCAACTCCACAACCAGGGCAGGCACCGTGGCCCCTTGTCAAATAATCGTCTCGTGGCAGATCTTTTATTGTCTTAATTTCCTTTGCCACCATCAACTGTCCCCCCTCAATCCATGCCAGTGGCATTCCTTTACACGATGTCCTTTCGCATGCTCCTCAATGACCGTAAACATCTCTCGGACTTCTTTGAACGTCACATCCCTCCCTCCGAGACCGGCAATGTGATTCGTAAGAGGTGTGCCAAGGTGATAAAGTGCATTTCTCGTTTCTGTGAATACAGGGCCAAAACCATTGAATGAAACGGATCGATCGAAGACGCCAAGCGCCTTCAAATTCTCTGCAATCGACTCCAGCTCATCAGACGGAAACGGCCGCATAAACCTCAATTTGATGAGGCCGACTTTCTTGCCCTCGCTCCGTAAATGATCGACGACGACCCTCGCTGTGCTTGTCACAGTCCCGAGTGTGATCAGCGCGATCTCAGCGTCCTCCATCTGGTAGGTATCAACAAGACCCCCATAAGTCCGACCTGTGAGGGCGCCATATTCCCGGTCTACCTTTTCAATGACCTCTTTTGACCCATCGACCGCCCTGTGGAGCTGGAAACGCATTTCCATCGCATACTCGGGCGGTGTGATCGGGTTCATCGTCACCGGTTCATCTGGGTCAAGCAGATACAATGGTTTGAATTTCGGCAAAAATGAATCAACAAGGTGTTGGTCTGGAAAATCGACGCGTTCGACCGTATGGGAAAGGACGAAACCATCTAGGCAGACCATCATGGGCAGCATGACCTCGCGATCCTCGGCGACTCTGTACGCCTGGATCACCATATCCAATGCTTCCTGGTTGTCCTCAATGTAGACCTGCAACCAGCCAGATTCCCTTTCTGGCATTGAATCGTTGTACTCGACCCAAATACCCGATGCTGCCCCAAGACTTCTGTTGACATTGACCATGACCACAGGCAGGCGATTCTGTGGTGCAGCGTAAAGCATCTCATGCATGAGCGCAAGACCTTGCGAGGACGTGGCAGTAAATGCCCTTGCACCACCAGCGCACGCACCGATCGCCGCACTCATCGCGCTGTGTTCACTCTCGACCGGCAGGAAGTCTGCGTCGAGTTCGCCGTCATTGATAAACTCCGCAATGAGTTCGACGATGAGCGTCTGAGGGGTGATCGGAAACGCTGGTACGACCTCTACCCTTGCGAGCCTTGCCCCGTGCGCAACGGCGTGATCAGCGCTGATGACTTTCATCACCACTCGTAAACCCCCCTGACCATTTCAATGGCATCAGCTGGACATACCTCCGCACAGATACCGCACCCCTTGCAGTAACGGTAATCCCAGCGCTCGTAGTCGTCTTCCAGCCGCTCGATGCAGCCTTCGGGACAAGAAAACCAGCATCGGAGGCACCTGATGCACTTCTCCTTAGAGTACCGTGGTGTTTGCGTCCTCCATGTACCTGTGAGATTCTGCGTCATGCTGCCAGGCCCGACCACAATCCCGTCAATCTCCCCTGGTGATAGGGTGTTCCCGATCGGGATCTCGTTCCAAGTCGGTAGCCACATCTTTTTCCCGACGACTTTTCTCGTGCCCTTGCTCCGTCCAACGACCGTTTTTTGATAGGCGATCCTCGCGGCTTCCGCGTTCATGACGCCTGACTGGTGACCGAGCTTCTCGCCGAAGCGATTCATAATAGCATTTAGGATTGATTCGAGAGGGACGATATCGACAACACGGGCAAAGGCGCCGAGTATCGAAGTGTTTACAATCGGCGCCTTAATGGTTTCGAGCGCGATCGTCGTCGCATCGACTGTCCCGCACTCGACTTCAATCCCAAGGTCGACCTCCTCTGGTCTCTTCACAGTATTGATGATCGCCTTTCCACCCGGTTTCAGTCCTTCAGAAATGGGATCGATCTCAAGAATAGATTCGTCTAAAATAACGAGCACGTCTGGTTCATAAACTTGCGACTTAATGCTGATCTTGCTTTCGTCGATCCTCGCGAAGGCGCGAACGGGGGCGCCACGCCTTTCTGCTCCGAAATATGGAAAGGCCTGTGCATAGTAGCCCTCAAGTACTGCCGCCTCAGCAAGCGCTTGAGCGGCCATCACTGCCCCTTGTCCGCCCCTCCCATGAAAGCGAATCTCGTACACGTCCACCCTCCATTCTACCCAAAAACATCTAGGTCGCCACTATTATATGATTTTACGGATGTTGACTGGATCTTTACGATAATCCAGAACTTTGTAACGAAATATCGTAACTTCCTGCCGCGTCGGTTAAGAATCAGATCAATAATATCTCAGAAAGAGTAGATATCGCCGCTCCCCTTTGACATGTGCTGACGCGTGACCCGCCACCAATTTGAAGCACTCATTACTTCCATTCCCGGAGAGGTTTATTCCCGATGAAATGGGACCCACAACAACAGCAGTAGTAAACAGCATGCTCCGACAACTTAAATTCTGGCTCGACGCTCACCGACCCGCAAATAGGGCATATCATATTCAGACCCCTCTTCTAACTCTCCAATCATGAAGTTCGATTGGAGACGACCATCACGATATCATCTAGCGCTGTTCTCATCTAAATACCATTCTGTTTCAGAAGAGAATTCTGAACCAGATCAACGGGATAACACTGAAAAGAGAGCCGTGACAATTTTCAAGAAAGTCCCACAAGTCGAGCAGGGAACCTTGGAACTTTCAATCCATGCTTCACGGTAGATATGTTTCACGATAGACGTAACTGGTCTCTTCGACAACCAGGGATGCCCTTTTCTGTCCGAACTCTTGTCTCAGGCCTTAGCTGATGAAGTCGAGCCAATGAAGGTACTTCGCGTTTCTTCCTCTCGTCGCGTCTGAGAAAGCTTGTTGGAGCTTCACCGTTATTGGCCCAGGCTCTCCTCCCCCGATTTTATAGCCGTCGATCTCGACGATTGGCATGATTTCAGCAGCGGTACCAGTCATGAATACTTCATCAGCTATATAGAGCTCCGACCTCGTGATATTTCTCTCCTCAATATGGTAGCCAAGATCGTCCGCGAGCTGTATGACCGAGTCCCTCGTAATTCCACGAAGAATACCAGCAGCCATGCCAGGCGTGAAAATTTTTCCACCTTTAATCATGAAGATATTTTCGCCCGTGCCCTCAGCGACATTCCCCTCAGCGTTAAGCATGATCGCTTCATCCGCACCCCTCTTGACCGCTTCCAACCGAGCCAGTACTGAGTTGATATAATTGCCGCAGATTTTTGCATTGAGTGCTGCAGCCCTATTCGATGGCTTCTCCCACGAGGAGGTGATAACCTTGGCCCCCCGCTTCTGCTGATCTGTCCCCAAATAGGGGCCCATATAAACGCACGCGATCGCGAGCCTTGTCGGAAGCTTGATTGGATTGAGCCCGACCGTCCCAGACCCGTAGTAGGCGATCGGCCTTATGTAATCAACCCTTTGATCATTCGCTCTAACCGTTTCCTTCACAATTTCGCAGAGTTCGTCGATTGAGTAAGGGATCTTGAGATCGATGACCTTCGCCGAATCAAGAAATCGCAACATGTGATCGCGGAGTCTGAAAATTGCACGACCTTTTGTCGTCTCATAGATCCTGATGCCCTCGAAGACGCCCCCGCCATAATGAAGGCCATGCGTCATGATGTGTACGTTCGCCTTATCCCAATCGACCAGCTTGCCATCCATCCATATCTTGCCTACAGATTCCATTCGCGTTTCCCCCGATGAGGACGACGGTACCTGATAGTGATTATAGTGTTTAAAACGTTCATTTTGAAAGAGGGAATCATGTGAAGCATCAGAGGGCGTTGATCGTCTTGATGAACTTGTTCGGCTTCGTCATCTCGACCAGGTTATCAACTTCCTCGATGCTGCCAATTAACCGTGCCTTTCCAAACGAATTCGCCACGAGTGCGTACGCCTCGTGCCTTGACTCGTCAATGATCTCGATCTCAATGACGTCTTGAAGCCTAGTTAATCGCTCAACCGCCTGTTCTGCCTGCTTTCTGTCCTTCACGCTCAGAACGATCCTCGCCTTGCCCGGAAGCTCGCACTTCCCGACAACAATCGTCTCGACGTTGATCTTTTTCCTCGTGAATTCGCCCATGACGCGCTGCATGACGCCAAATTGATCGTTGACTATCATTGATATGACTTCCATACTCAACACACTCCTTTCCATGCGCAATTGCCCGCGATGACCTGAGTTCCGGTCCCAGTCCTCAGCGTGACAGGAAGGATCTCTTCTTCTCGATCAACCCATATGTCGGCTAGGAATGGTTTCTCTGAATTTATTCCTTCCTCAATGACACTCGCAAGATCACTTGGATCCTGAACGCGCGCAGCACGCACTCCAAAGGCCTCCGCTAATTTAACAAAATCGGGGGACGAGCC
This sequence comes from Methanomassiliicoccales archaeon, assembly GCA_029907465.1. Taxonomy (NCBI): domain Archaea; kingdom Methanobacteriati; phylum Thermoplasmatota; class Thermoplasmata; order Methanomassiliicoccales; species Methanomassiliicoccales archaeon. Next base: position 5,979 of record JARYLV010000019.1, on the reverse strand, counting down.
GAGACTGTCTGCGAAAAACCGCTTGCCATAAAAGAGGCTCTGCAACTGCTTGATCATACCGAGCCGTCCATTATTAAGCAAGCAAATGAAAATCGGGATTTTCTCCTCCACGGCAGTCGCAAGCTCCTGACAAACCATGAGGAGACTCCCGTCACCCGCAATATCGACGACTGTCCTGTCGGGCGCCGCAACCTTCGCTCCCATCGCAGCAGGGAGACCGAAGCCCATTGTTCCAAGGCCTCCTGGCGTAATGAACATCCTCCTGCCCCTGCACTCGAAGTAATGTGCGGCAAACATCTGGCACTGTCCGACCTCGGTAGTGACAATCACATCGTCGGGCAAAATCTTGTTAAGCTCGTAAATGACCTTTTGCGGCTTGATCGGGTTGCCACCAATGTCCATTTCGCATGCGCATTCCTTCCTCAGCACCCGCATCTTCTCTGCCCAAACTCCGCTCTTCCTCTTGATTTGCATCGATGTGATGATCGTCTTAATGACCTTTCTGGCATCGCCGACAAGGCTGACCGTCGGCTTGACGTTCTTACCGACCTCCGCTGAATCGATATCGATGTGAATGACCTTGGTTCTGCAGGACGACGGGTCTCCGATCATTCGATCGCTGAACCTCGTCCCGATCGCAAGGAGCACATCACACTCCTCAAGCGCGTAGTTCGCTGCCCTTCGCCCATGCATGCCGACCATACCGAGGACGAGTGGATGATCCTCCGGTACGGCACTCTTACCCATAAGCGTCGTCGCGACAGGGGCCATGAGCATTTCCGCTAGCGTCATGATTTCCTGGCCACAACCAGACCAATTCGCGCCTCCACCGACGAGAATCAATGGCCTCTGCGCGGATTCAAGCAGAGCGACTGCCTGCGGCAACTCGATGAGATTCTCTTTCACGCCGTTGCTCCGCCTTATCGGTTCACCGATATCGTCCACATCACTCAGCTGGACGTCCCGGGGAAGATCAACATGGACGGGACCATATCGCCCTGTCCTCGCGATCGCAAATGCGCTCCTAAGATCTGAAAGCAAGGTCTTTGGGTTCATGATTCTGAAATTGTGCTTTGTGATCGGAATCATGAGACTGAAGACATCGGCTTCTTGAAACGCATCATTGCCGATGATTCCTGTTGGGACCTGTCCCGTGAGCGCGACAACAGGCGAGGAATCAAGAAATGCTGTTGCGATGCCCGTTACAAGGTTTGTTGCGCCGGCTCCCGAAGTGGCCATGCATACGCCAGGTTTCTTTAGCACGCGGGCATAACCGTCAGCCATATGAGCAGCGCACTGCTCGTGGCGTACGAGTATATGTCGGATATCAGATGTCCTGAGATCGTCATAAAGCGGCAGTATCGCTCCTCCAGGTAATCCGAAGACGACATTGACGCCCTCTTCATGCAATACCTTGATGATAGCCTCCGATCCTCTCATCCAAATACCTCACAAACAATCATGGGGACGCACCATCCAGGAGGATCGTGTCCCCTATCACACGACCAAAACCTGCACGCTGACCAAGAGAGAATTCCGAACAAGGAGAAGGGCAGCGTTCATTGTTCGTTCGTATTGGAAATTCTCTATTTAAACATTGTCATAATTTCTCATGCCTATATCTAAAATGTCCACGAGCGGAGAGAATCGCCTTTCCCCTACTCGTGCAGGATTCTCCGCAAGAACACGCGCGTTCTCTCGTGCTTCGGATTTGAGAATATCTCTGCCGGCGGCCCCTCCTCCAGAATCACGCCATGATCCATGAAAACGACGCGATCGGAAACTTCTCTTGCAAAACCCATTTCATGTGAGACGACAATCATCGTCATGCCCCCTTTAGCCAAACTCTTCATGACATCGAGAACCTCACCGATCAGTTCCGGATCGAGGGCGGAGGTGGGCTCGTCGAACATGATGAGCTTCGGATTCATGGCGATTGCCCTCGCTATGGCGACCCGCTGTTGCTGTCCGCCAGACAACTGTCCGGGGTAGGCGTCGGCTTTATCAGACAAACCGACCTTGTCAAGTGCTTCCATCGCAATTCTTTCGGCCTCTCCCTTTTCAATGCCTTTGACCTCTGTAAGAGCGAGCATGATGTTCCTTTTTGCCGTTAAATGAAGAAAGAGATTGAAACTCTGAAAGACCATGCCAATTTGAGAACGTACCTTGTTGATGTCGACGTTTGGATCGGTGATCCTGACGCCGTCAAAATAGATTTCTCCTTTCGTTGGCTCGGTCAACCGATTCAGACAACGGAGGAAGGTACTCTTACCACTACCAGACGGGCCAATGATGACTACAACCTCGCCAGGATCGACTTTGAGAGAGATACCTCTCAGCACCTCCAGGTCGCCGAATTTCTTGTGTATATCGACGGCCTCGATCAATCCCCTGCGCCGAAGCCCGGAATCGCCGTCTTCTTTTCCACGACCCTCAAGATTTTCGACGTTGCGAATGTCATGATGAAATACACGGCGGCGACGAAGAGAAAGATCGTGAAGGGGTCGAAATATTTTGCGTTTAGCTCCTTCGCCACGAGAGTCAGTTCCCATACACTGATCGCACTCACTAAAGAAGAGTCCTTTATCAATATTATGAATTCGTTCGTCATCGGGGGGATGATGAGGCGCATTGCCTGCGGTAGCACGACACGACGCATCGACTGTCCGTAAGTCATACCCATTGAACGTGCCGCTTCCATCTGCCCCTTCGGCACCGATTGAATTCCGCCACGGAGGATCTCAGCCTGATACGCCGCGCTGTTGAGGCCTACCGCAAGGATGCCAGACACGAGAGGATCGAGGTAGATGCCGATCGAGGGCAAGCCGAAGTAGACGATAAAGATCTGGACAAGCAATGGCGTACCGCGCAGCGCTTCGACGTAACCAGTTGCGAGCGCCCTGACTGGTAAAACCCTCGAGATCCTTGCGAGCCCCATCGGGACGCCGAGCGCGAAGCCCAGTGCGATTGCCGCCAGACTAATTTCAAGTGTCAGGATCGCTCCCTTCAGGAAAAATCCGAGGTTATTCGCTATAATCTCGAGGCCCATGAGATCACGTCCAGATTATACCAGTTGTCAAAAAATTTTAAAAGGTTTGATGCTGGCACAATCTCAGAACCACTTGTCGATAAGCGCCTGCATCTCACCAGAGGCCTCCATCTCCTCGATCAAGTCGTTGACAAATTCGATGAGCTCGACCGCATTCTTGTTCATGCAGATACCGTAGTACTCGTTCGTCACGATCGTGTAGACGACTTTGAGCCCTGATGTCCTAGCCACATACATCTCGGCAACTGGCGAATCAATAACGAGCGCATCGACCCTGTCAGCAACAAGTTCCAGCAGGGCGTCTGATGCAAATCCAAACTTGTGAACGTCCTGTTCGGCGACAAGTCCAGTAGCTACCAGATTCTCATCGACCCAGAAGTCCCCGGTCGTCCCTTGGTTGACGGCGATCTTCTTACCGGCGAGATCTGCTGGCGAGTTGATATCCGTCCTGTCCGCCTTGACAACGATCGCCTGGTCCGCTCTGAAATAAGGCTTCGAAAAGGCGACAGACTTGTTTCTTTCCTCCGTAATCGTCATCCCCGCGATCGCCATGTCGATCATGCCAGTCTTAACTGCACCGATCAGTGCTGCGAAATCCATGTTCCTGATCTCTACTGTCACCCCAAGTTCTTGGCCGATGCGGTAAGCCAGATCAATATCGAGACCTTCAAGCTGCTGCGTCGTTTCGTTGATGACTTCAAAGGGCGGGAATCCGCCAGAAGTGCCAACAATGAGTTTTCCCCTGCTCTTAATAATGTCCACCGACGTCTCTCTCTCACCAATGCACCCAGCAAATGATGAGGCGATGAGCGAGATCACAACGACGACGCCGATTACTGCCCATGCCTTCCTCTTCACGCCTATCATTCTCCCCCCTTGAGAATAGACAACTGAAATGATGAAGCAATTTCACATATATTATTTATTTTCCTTCTTCGTCCATCTGATCCTTGTGTAGTTTTCTCGATCTAACCCTCGTACGGGGCTTCGAGGGTTTGAAATTAAAGCTGCATGCCGTTATGAAATTCGTTTTGTTGGCAATCCCGATCTTGAGAATGATGAAAAAGCGGCCAAGTGAGTAGTAGCAGTGCTCGATTGAATGATTATTCAAAAGGAAATGGCCTGATATGAATGGGTCTTGAGGTCACTTGCCTGAGATTTCTCCTGTTTTTCCTATGACCAGATCGCCCCGAAAAAAAAGAGTCGTCCAAACAAAAGTCACTTCCCTAATTTCCTCCAAATGTCAACGAAGCGATCGACTGCATCGCTTTCCAGGCTTTCCTGTAAAGTGATCAAGAGATTTGCAACTTCATCAGGATTTTCAATGCCGTAAACAAACTCCCTTTCGACCTTTCTTGCGAAAATGATTCCTGCAGAAGCAAGCTTCTTCAAGTGATAAGAAACCGTCGACTTCGAAAGACCGATTGCGCTCGCCAATGATTGAAAACTGGAAGACCCGTTGAGGAGTATATGCAGCAGAATCTTCCTCGGCGATTCCTGCCTGAGGAGCGAGACGATACGTCTGTCACGCTGCTTGAACTTCTCAGCGGGAAAATATCTCTTGATATAGCCATCGCCTTCAGACTTGATCAACCCTCGCTTTTCCATGACATCGAGATGGTAGGAAAGGACACCAGGTTGCATCGAGAGTGCACGCTCCATCTCCCTGAGATAGGTCCCTGGGTTCTGGGCAATGTACTGGTAGATCTTCCTTCTACTCTCGAGGCTGAGGGTGTCATCCATATCATTTCATCTCTTCAGTAGCGAGAAATAAAGGCTCAGGAGTATTGCGAGATTCAGCGCGACGAGATACGGGCTCATCGAGAACTCATTCAGCCCGATGAAATCTGACAAGAGGACGAGGAACGATAAGAGTGCGTAGAGAATGAAGGCGACTGAAACGATAGCGAGTCTAAGTTCTCGATACCTGCGAAACGCAAGAATTGATACTACAACGAGGATTGCCGAAAAGCCAGCTAAACAAATTCTCAGGAATAGATCGATCGGGGTCATTTTCGTTACCTAATGATGATTAAGCCGTAGGGCATTAGAAAGTTTCCATCACTTTCCGCTTGAAAGAAGAATCAAGTTTGCTCGAATCTTAATAGAGTGACGACTGAGACTTGTGTTCGAAGCTTGAACCATAAAGTGCTTAAGAGTCGGGATCGATTGGTCTCTTGAGCGTTTCCATGTACACTAAGCATATCAACCTCTTGGTCGCCGCGATCGCAGTGATACTCATCGCGCCTGCCTTATCGAGTTCAGCTTTGGCAGATGGTGGAATGATGCCGAATACGCCAGTGCCACGAGCTGGTAGCGGGATGGGAATGGGCGATCACGTGTGGAATTCGTCTGATGGCCAGATGTGGCGCGATGGCATGGGGTTCATGCACAGCGGCGACCAACAGCACATGCAAGAACAGATGCGAGAGATGATGCAGGAGGGGATGCGCTACGCACTCTTTGCATCATTGTCATACTCTAATGGGGTTGCAGACGGATACTTCATCGATTTCCTCTACGATGAAATGACTGGCACGGTGAATAACTACACTCTGAATTTCAGAAATGAAGTGGTTAAATTTTTTGATCAAATCCTCATCGATGATTTTAATCCTGATGCGCCAGTTGTACGCGGGGCCGTATTACACGCTCGGAATGAATCGGTTCAGATCATCATTCATGATAACCCAACAGGCATGTATCATGTTGTTTCAAATGCCACGCGTGTCTTTGTCTCCTTTCAACTTGCTGAGGGCATTGAAATCTCCCGGATTGTTAGCCCCGGGTACAGCGGACAGTTCGATGGCAGACAGGCGGTGATTATTTCAAAGGGGTCTGCACGCGCAATTATCGCGACTGACGACGGAAGAATAACGATTGAAACAAACAATGGGGAGACTTTCGTTAATGTGACGACGGAAGGAAAT
>JARYLV010000018.1 GCA_029907465.1 Methanomassiliicoccales archaeon | reverse complement strand
GACGAAGGTCGTCTTGTCGGCGACAAAAACGATGATGGTCAACCTCACATCACAGTCTGTCCAGACGACAAGCCTTTCGTTGGAATTTTACGAGAATGATTGGAATCACTTCAACTTGACTACTAATTTAACAATGGACTTCGATGCAACGATTCCAAGTCTGCCGTATAGTTATCTGAAGAACCTCCGCATGCAGATTGATTTTGCGCTAGGAGATGGTGATGGCGAAATAAACACCACAGAGCTTCAAGCATTCTTGCAGAAGATCACTTCATTCGGTCCACAGAATGTAACAAGCGAGTGGCTGATGAAAGTCAATGGGACGAAGTTCGTCTCACAAATCGATGGATTCTCTTTAGTCGAGTATTCTGGTCTGCTTGGTTCCGTAAATTCAACGGAGCAGTACTCGGCTTTGATGAAAACGCGCTATGATTCAGCGGCAGTCATTCAATCGGGAGCCCAAACATATACTGTTCAACTTTATGTAAATTACGATACCCAGACACTTGACTATGTGTGTCATGTATCCCTACCAGATGGTTATGAGTTGACGGCAAACACAACGAGTAGCGCCTATGTCAAAGTCTATGGCTACCTTGACTTGACCATCCAGCCACAGGTCTACGCATCAACCTCACTCGCCTCTGTGACGATGACGATCCAGAAATCTGTAGCACCTGAGGCTGTTGCAAGCCTCATCACCGGCGCAAATGTTTACGATGTCAGAGATGCAAACTCGACCCTTCTCTACTATATTGTTGCAGTGGATACGGAGGTGTCGTTCAGTGCAGCAGGTTCATACGATCCAAATGGGAACCCGTTGAGATATGTGTGGAATTTCGGAGACGGGAACATAACGGAAGTGACGACCGTTAGAACGAAACACAATTACACTGTGGCAATTTATGAACTGGTTGTCTCGCTTACGGTTGTTGATGTTGCCGGATTGGAAGATTCCGCATCGTTTTCTGTAAGAATTGATTCCGTCAATCCAACCCCAGTGATAAAGGTGCTCAACAAGCAGATACAGAACAACAAGATTTATGCTAACCAGTCGGAAGCACTTGTCTTCAACGGTGCTTCATCCTACGACTACACGAACTCATCATCAGACGCGCAGAAGGGTCTAATTCATTCGTGGAAATGGGACTTCGGTGACGGCAATTATACGACTATTATGAGAGGGGAGAACCAGAACGTTTCTCACGCATATCCTAAGGCAGGAAGCTATATTGTGAAGCTTAATGTAACTGATGCTGTCGGGCACTATTCGGTTGCCCAAATAACGGTCGTCGTGAAGGACACAACTGGCCCAGTCGTCTCCTTTGTGATAAAGGACGAAAGGTTCGCTTCAGTCACGACTGCAATGGAGAATAAAACCCTTTATTTCGATGCGAGTGCTACAACAGACAATGTCGACAGCCTGCAGAACCTCACATTCAGGTGGGACTTCGGCGACGGAACTAATGCGACTGGCGTTAACGTAACACACAGTTTCGCCGCGATAAAGACCTTCACGATCAAATTGACAGTAACCGATAAGTCAGGGAATTCCGCAAATCTTACGAAGCAGATTGTGATTACATCGTCCCCGAGGCCCGATCTTAGAATCACTTCTCTTGTCTTTGATCCAGCGATCTTCACAGAGGGCGAAATAGGTACGATGAAGCTTAATGTGACCAATGTTGGAAATGCAAATGCAACGAACATTGTGGCGACATTCTACAAGATGACGCTCACTGGTCAAAAGCTACCTCTCGGAACATCGAGCATCCTTAACGGCACTGTTGGTGGGCAGCTTCTACCTGGTCATTATGGGATCATCACGTTCCAGTGGAGAGCCGATACCAAGGGTAATTACACGATATATGTTGAAGTGACTGCGAGCGGAGAAATCAGTAAGGGCGACAACAGCTACACGACTTCTCTGGTAGTGAAAGAAGCTGGCTGGAAGGCTGCAGCGATTTACGGTGGGATTTTCGCGGTTATCATTGTCGTAATCGTTCTCATCTATATGAGAAGGCGCTTGCCTAAGGTCGGAGGTAAGACAAAGGGAGAAACGAAGCCAGAAAAAGGTGGCAAGGAGAAGAAGTGAGTTCAAACCATTCAATCCTTTCCATCTAAATCTTTTTATTTTCTCTTAATTCTTGTGCTATCGTGATTTGGCGTCTAATAGATACTGATCTTGCGAGTCCTCCATACACATCAGCCGCCGACGAGGCAATGATAATTGCGAGACACAAAAACCTCGTTCCAAACACACTCCATCTTTATCGCAGGGATCGCCCAACGATTTCCGTTGGTTATTTTGAGAAGATCGAGGAGAGCGTTAATCTCGAACTTGCGAAGCGTATCGGGGCGTGTATTGTCCGAAGAGTCACGGGCGGAAGTGCGATTTACACAGACCCGGATCAAATCATCTATTCCGTGATTGTAAATAACGAGGTTGTTCCGGAAAACCCTAATGACACCTACAAGCTTATTTGTGGGGCAGTAATCAGGGCTCTTGGTCTTTTAGGTGTCGCTGCTGATTTTAAGCCAATCAATGACATCGTTGTCGGCGGGAAGAAGATCTCAGGAAGTGCTCAGGTTAGAAAATGGAATATTGTCCTCCAGCATGGAACACTGATTATCGATGCAGATTTTGATCTCATGTTCCGAATTCTGAAAACAAAGAAGAAGATCAGGACGCCGGAAGAAATGACATCACTAGCGATCGAGCTCGGCAGGAAACCTGCGGTAGACGAGGTGAAGAAAGCGCTCATTCGTGCGTTTGCAGAGGAATTCAAAGTTGAACTGGTCAAAGGCGTCTTGACACACTTCGAAGAAAAATTGATCAGGCAACTCATCGAAGAGAAATACGGGAAAGATGAACACGCGCTCCTCAGGTGATCACTCGAACCGATCGAGGTCGAGCAAAGCGATCTTTCGACTATCGACAAAAAATCCCATTTTCTTATGCAGCATGATTGACTTAATGTTGTCAGGCATGATCGTGCTGTGCACTGCCTTTGCACCGCGTTTTTTCCCCTCAATCGCAACAGTCCTCAACAATCTGTAGGCTATACCCTTTCTTCTGTAATCTGGATGAACGCCGAGGTTCTCAACCCACACGATTTTTGGTACGCTAAGGACATGCGGCAATATCTGTGCGAAAATGAACCCGACGATGACCGAATTCTCCTTCGCGACAAAACTTAGGCCAGTTCGAACATAATGCTCGAACGAATACTTCGATGACGCACCGAGTTGGTCGATTAAATCCTGCGAGAGATCACTCCACTTCTTCGTGAGCGAGGGTTCAAGTGTTTCTCTTATGCAAAAAAGTTCGAGTGCTCTGACCGATCCGCGGTCCTCCTCTTTCATTGGTTCGATTTCTAACATCACATCTCCTCCGGCGCTCCCAGTCCCATGACCTCAAGACAATTCTTCAGGGTCCACATCGAGGATTCAACAAGAGTCAGCCTTGCATTCATTTTATCTCCCCCTTTTAGGACTGGAACATATGTGTAGAATTGATTAAAGGCTGAAGCTAATTCGTGACCGTAGGCAGGGATAATATGGATCCTTCTCTTTTCTCCAGCCTCCTTGATGACGCCTGGGAATCTTGCAAGGATCCGAATAAGCCCTTTTTCATAATCGTCCTGGAGCAAGGAAGGGTCTACAATTTTATTATATGGCCCAGCTTTTCTGAGGATACTGCACGCCCTTGCGTATGCATACTGAACAAAAGGAGCACTGTTGCCCTCGAAGTTGAGCGCCTCGTTCCATTTGAAGACGATAGGCTTCTCCGCCTGGATGCGTATAATGTTGTACCTGATCGCTCCTCTTCCAATCACACGCGCAATTTCTTTCATTTTTTCTTCTGACAAGTCTGCTCTCCGCTTTTTCACTTCTTCAAGCGCTCTCTCTTCAGCCTCTTCGATTAGATCGTCGAGCGTGACGACTCTTCCTTTCCTCGTTGACATTCGCCCCTCGGGTAAAGAGACAAAGGAATAGAAAACGTTTTCAGGCGCTCGATTAATACCCAATATCTTGAGAGCGGCTTCAAGATGGGTCATGCCGAGCTTTTGATCTTCTCCAAGCACATTTATCACATGATCTGCCCGTTTGAACTTGTCGAGATGGTATGCAAGGTCTCTTGTCGTGTAAAGTGTTGTACCGTCACTCCGGGTGAAGAAGAACTTAGTGTCGCGACCCTTGATTCCGAACTCTTCGAGATCGAGGTAATAAGCTCCATCCTCTTCCCGGCAGTATTTAGTTCCCTTCAGGCGCTCGACGACTTCTTTCGCGCTCCCATCGAGGATAAATTGCGATTCCCAAACAAAACGATCAATTCTGACATTAATATCGATCAAGCTCTGATTGATTCCGTCGAGTATTGCCTGAGCTGTAACACGAACCTTATCGATGACAGCCTTATCTCCGGATTCGAAGCGCCTAAGCATCTCTGCAATTTCATCTGTGATTTTGGGATCTTGTTCCATCATTTCATTCGCTTTCTGATAGAATCCAACAAGCCTATGATCCGACTTTTCCTTCTCGCTCTTCGGTATGCTTCCAGAGGGTATGTTTTCAACGCCCCAGGTGAGGAGGATGACTTGTTTTCCTACGTCATTCACGTAATACTCCGTCACAACATCATAACCAGCCATTCTCATGCATCGCGCTAACGTATCGCCTATAAGCGGATTTCTTGCCCTCCCAACGTGTATTGGCCCTGTTGGGTTAACTGAAGTGTGCTCAAGGAGCACCTTGACTCCTTTTCGCTCTGCTCTCCCATAATTTTCTCTCTCTTTCAAGATCGTCTCGAGAGTGATGGATGTGAGCTTCTCATCATCAATCTTGAAATTGACGTACCCACCTTCTGTCCATGTCCTCGATATGAGACTCATCTTGGGCAATCTTGCCAGCAATTCTGAAGCGATTATAGCCGGTGGTTTTCTCAGTTCCTTTGCAAGCTGAAAACACGGCAGTGCGAAATCGGCGATTTCGGCTGGTGGGATTTCCAAATTTGAGAAGCCAACAATATGAAGCTCCTCGAGCGCTTTTCCGATCGAGTATTCAACTTCTCTTTTAAAGGGTTCGATTGGATCCAATATTCTATCCCCCCGGTTTGAAGCGAAGTATTGCGGCGATTCCACCAAAAGCCTTTAGAAGCATTTCACCCTCTTCCGAGTCATTCGAAATAAGCTCGACTTTTGTGCCGACTTTATCCGCGAGTTCATAGAATTCGTCGATGAGGTCAACATCGGTCGTAATCGATGCTTGCGATCCGCAACGAGGACACAGGGGATTGTCTGGTGACTTGTCCATTGTGCTCACTTGTTTATAACCGCAATTGCTGCATTCCAAGCCAATTCGTCGCTTTCTCAAAGCTTCGGATACGAGCAACGTGTCGACCGCTCCGATCAAGAGGTTGTTCCTCACCTCTTCCTCTCCATAAGCGGCAAGTCCTCCATCACTCTTTCTGATCTCTTCCAGCAACCGCTGCATAAGTCTCTTCTCTCTCATCAGGTCAAGATCTTCAAGTCTTTCCTTCGCCTTCTCCATGAGTTCCCTTAATCCGTATTCGTCAGTGTAACCAGTATCAAATGTATCGATCACCTTCTTCTGAAGTTCATGATGGAGGTAACCCGATTCGTAAAAATAATCCTTCGTTGGACCAGGTCCGCCGATGAGGATACCCTGCAGATCTTTCATGTTCAGGAAAACTTCATTAGCTGTCTCAGCAACCTTCGTAAAAAACTCATGGGCGGCGATCTCGATGAGTCGTTCGAATCTCAATGCTGACTGTCCTCCCATTCTATGTTTGCTTGGAACGAGTGACTGGATATTCTTGATCGCTTGGACTCTCTTGCCTCTAAGAACTCCGATCGTCGCCTCGCTGCGATCGATGACAATCATGCCGTAAGCTTTCTTTTCTGTCAACATGTCGAGAAGCGGATCTAGGTAGAACTCAGAGTCGCATCTGTAGAGGAACGTGGTGATCGGTTCGGGTGGCTCGAGAACAAACTGAGTCATTCGAGTTTGATCTCCTCCTACTGCCACTTCCCCAATAAAAATCACCAAGCCATTTGGTGGCGGCTTCTTGTATGCCTTAAGGCGGGACAGGATTGATTGTATCGCGCCCTGGACATTCTTCCTCGTGCTTTGCGACTTAATGTTCGATGACTGGGAATATTCATTTCTTAGGTAAGCCGCGACATCGTAAATCTGCTTATCCGGAGGGATGTAAAGAGAGATGAGCTCGGTGCCACGGCCATGGAGTTGCCTAATCTCTTCTATCGCCCTCTTGAAATCATATTTTTGTTTGTCCGTAAGTTTTTCACCGGCAACAGCCGTCGATTCCATTGCGCCTACAACCTACTCTTTTTTGTACGCCAAAAGAAATTACAGTATCTAAAACTGTTGGTGTCCATATGGAACGTGTAGTGGTTTCGATGGGTGGTTCGGTCCTCGTTCCTGGGGACAACGATGCAGTGTTCATCACGAAGTTTCTCGATTTAATTAAGGAATTGTCGAAAGATTATCGCTTATGCATCGTCTGCGGCGGAGGAAAAATTGCGCGATACTACATAACGACTGGAAAAGAAATGGGATTGAGGAAGGACGAACTCGACGAATTGGGCATTATGGTGACTAGACTCAATGCGAGACTCCTCCAATTAGTGTTACATGACGTTGCAGCTCCTCGAATTCCTGAGACTATAGAGGAAGCTGCCAGATTAATGTCGAATTATAATGTTGTTATTATGGGTGGCACGGTACCAGGTCATACAACAGATGCAGTGTCAGCACTTGTCGCGAAGGAAGTTTCTGCAAACAGAATTGTCAACGCTACATCTGTTGATGCCGCTTACTCTGCAGATCCGAAAAAAGTTGCGAGTGCCAAAAGGTATGCAAAATTGAGTTTTGAGGAATTGCTCATTCTCGTGGACAAGGGTGGACATGAGGCGGGATCTTCTGACGTTTTTGACAAGCTCGGTGCTCAGATTGCAATGGAGGCAAGAATCCCAATTTATATCGTCAATGGGAGGAACCTTGAGGAGCTTGAGAATGCGGTCCGCGGGAGATTAATTAAAGGGACCATCGTAAGTGATTGACTTTGCGAACCGTCTACCAACTTGTCAATCTGAAACACTCGGCATGTCGGTAATGGTGCTATTATCTGGTCAAAATTGCTCCCTTTAATAGAACTGTTGAGTTAGGTTTTATAATGGTTAATGTTGATCAGAGACACTAGGATGAAGAGAAATTCTCAAGGGTGAGGAACCTCGAGGATGAAGGGGATGAATGGATGAAGAAATCCTGGTGGGCAACTCGGTCGCCGAGTTCGAAAATTGCACTGCACCCTGCGCTTATGCTCGGTGTTTTTTTCAATTCAATTGGAGTTATATTAATTCTCATCACATTTCTTCTACCTTGGGTTGAAATCTCCCATCCTCATATGGGCTCGATTTCATTTACAATTAGCGAACTCATTAGTCGCAGTGATAACTATTTGATCATGTATCTTCTCGTCGCTATTTCGCTTGCAGTGATCGTTCTCACGATCGCTGAGGCCGTCTCGAAACGGAGTAATCGCCCCCACACTGCCATCTGGTCGGCGACATTATTTCTCTCATCGATGATTTGCATAATCATAATCGCGATCTCTATCTTGTGGATAACAGATGATTTTTCGATAGGGGTTATGCCAGGAGCGAAATATGGGGCTGCTGCCTTTGTATCTGTTTTTGGGAGTGTTCTCGTCTTTGCGGGGTCACTCATGCTTCTTCTGGGCCACGTCGGTCACCGACACGTCACTTCCACATGGCACTCACCTCGGCAGGAATTTTCAGTGAAGCGTCGAAACGCACCATTTGGCACGAAGCAAGTGTCAATGGAAGGTATAACTCACAAGAAGACCTGCCAGAATTGCGGGTCGCCACTTGATGAAAGCTGGATTGTTTGCCCAATATGTGGTAGGCGACAGAGATAGGACTAAAGCTCTTGGAGTGATTCGCTTTCAATCGCCTCGATATTAAGTCTATCTAGAAGATGCTTCAGCTTTGTAACAGTTGAGCGTTTCATCGATTTCTTATGGATGTATGCAAACTGAGCACCAGGCGTTTTCTCATACGCCATCTTAATGATCTTTATCATATCGTCTTCGTCTGCTTTATCTATTACATAATTTGGAATCATATGCCCAAAGGAAACTCTCTTCGTTAAGGCAACTTCCGTGAACCGAGGTGCATAATGCCCCCCGCCGATACCGATCAGAACTGGGTTAACGGAGATCTGTAACTGCATGATGCTTTTCGCGATCGCCTCTGCTGCTTTCTTGTCTTCCCACATACTTTCATCGCTTCCGATCTCGACGAACGCTGTTGGTTTATCCAGGTAAGGGCCGTGGTGAGTGACTTCGAAGGAGACCTCGAATGGAAGACCCTCTGTTGATCTCTTCAACTGTCTCAAGATCTCAGTCATCGAATGATGTGCGGATGGGACGAGCGCCCTATCAAATCCGCCGTACTCAGCAACACCAAAATTCCCGATCGGGTGGACCGTCAAGGTGTGTATCCCCGACACTGCCTTGTGCCTCGATAGAAAAATGATTTCTGTGATCTCACGATCAACTGCTTCGCAAATTCTTTGATCAACATGATTTGCATAGAGATGGAGCTGATTTATTGTGACGAGTATGTTTTCGCCGTGGGCAAAAATCGGTTGTCCTTCGAAATCGTTGATTTCAGTCCATTCGAATAAGGATAATAGGGCGTCTTTGATATTAACACTGGCTCTGTCTGGTGAGCTGCAGACAAGTGTTCTCATATTATCAACACTTCGTACTTTTATTCATAAATGACTTCGCCTCAATTGAATCTTTTCGAGAGCCATGTTGCTGCCGAGTCGATAAAAGTGTGAGTACTAGCTATTCAATGCAAAATGCTTCGTTGCACAAATCGATTATCAAAAGCGTTCTTGCACATCTCCACGTCCAAATAACTCGTGAAATTTAAATAACTCTTATCTGCGGGATTCCTGATATGGATCTTGTTCTGAATTCACGCTCAAAATAAAATCATCCCTCACATTGAAAGACTATTTTGAGCTAGCCTGGTGAGCGCCAGCCCGAAATCATGTATAGGAGTAATTCTTGGATTCTTTGATTATATCATGAGACTTTGGTATCATGCGGCCTCGACATGAATGGTTTTGTGATCATGTTTGATAATCAAGACAGGTAATGTCTTCCGCATCTCTATATATCTGGATAGTCGATGAACCTAACATGCCCGCTCCACTTACTGTTGCCGAGAGAATCGTTCTCCATCTCTCTCAGTTCTCGAAATTTCAGGACGAATACGATGTGCCGATGGAGGTGAGCCAAGATGGTATCGCCTCGGCCATTAGGATTTCAAGAGCGCATGCGGCTATCGAGCTCAAGAAGCTCAAGGAGACCTCGGAGGTTATCGAACGTCTCGCACATGTCAGAATGGGGAAAACGAAACGGAAAGTCTATTTTTTGACGCCGAAAGGAGAAGAGCGAGCGCAGAAGATTCGCGAGTTCGCAGATAGAGAAGGAATCGCCATTACACCTTTATTAGATCTGAGGAAATGTAAAGGCGAAGATCTATGGAATTCGATCGATAGCAAATTCCGACCGATACTCGCGCAGGCTTGCGTATTCAGAAAACCTTTTAAGAGATCAGCTTTGCCAGAGATGAGCATCTCCTTGCTTCCAACAAACCTAGATGGGATGGTCGAGATCCCGGAGGACTTGAGGAAAACAATCTTGCAACTTGTTGACTCATCTGACCTGAGGCGATATCATAGTTTCGCCGCGGATTACTGGTTGCAGGAAGGCGACTATAGGGAACGATTGTATCACCTTATCAATTCGGGCAGGATGCGCGAGGCGGAGATATTGATAGCGAACAGATGGCAATATCTTATAGCGAGTGCTGACGAAGACCTCTTTTCAATCGTATCCTATGTAACGAATCCATCTGGAAAATATGCGGGGAAAGTCTTTGCCATTGTTGGAGAAATCGCATTAAGGACTGGTCACAATGACTTTGCAATCGAATTGGCGAACAAACTTGAGCGGTTTTCGACGACGAAGGAACAAGCTGAAGGGAAGATGATTAAAGGCCTCGTCGCTCTGGACAAGCACAATTTTGAAGAAGCCCTTATGTTCTTCACCGAGGCGAAGAAATTGTTTGGCGATGACACCTGCAATGTAAGACTCGATTGCGAGATTATAGACGCACTCATCGGCCTCAACCGTTACGATGAAGCGAGGGGTATTTTGGAATCAGTTCTGCCGATGCAGTTAAAAAGGCGAGATCCAGAATTTCTCGACAGGCTTTACTACCAGCTCGGTCTCGTTTACATGGGTTTGGGAAACGGACAGGAAGCAGTCAAATGTCTTAGCAAAAGTCTTGGAATCCTCAAGAATCTGGAAAGCTCTAAGATCATCAAGACTCTTGCTGAAGCATACTTGCTGCTGGGCATGAAGGATAAGTCGATGGAAATCAGCGCAAAGCTAGCGAGTGCTAAAAAATCGGGCTCTTTCTCAGAAGGTCGATGTCGCTGATATAAAGCTCCCTGATGTCTGTCAGATTCCACCGTAACATCGCGATCCTCTCGAAGCCAAGTCCCCACGCCAGTACATTATGCTTCACGCCGAAAGGCGCCGTCACTTCAGGTCTGAAGATTCCCGCACCACCGAGTTCCATCCATTTTCCATTGTGAAAAACCTCGACTTCAAGCGATGGCTCTGTGTACGGGAAGTAACCTGGTCTAAATCTAAGCTTCTCAAACCCCATCCGCCTGTAGAATTCCTTTAGAATACCACACAGCATATCGAAATTTGCATCCTCTTCGACTACTATGCCTTCGATTTGCATGAACTCTGGCAAATGGGTAGCATCGATTGCCTCGTTACGAAAAATCCTCGAGATCGAGAAAACCTTAATGGGTGGATCGGGATTTCGTGCAAGGTAACGGATTGTTGCAACTGTTGTATGTGTTCTCAGTAGCGCCTTCTCCGCCTCCTCCCTCCTCCAATTATAGCGCCAACCAGTTGAACCCGTCCAACCCCCCGTTTCATGTATCTCCTTGACTCTCTTGACGAGCTCATCGTCTTCGAGCTCGATCCTCGCCGGATTTTTCAAATAGAAAGTGTCCTGAAGGTCTCTTGCTGGGTGGTCTTGCGGGGTGAATAGTGCATCCATGTTCCAAAAAGCTGCTTGGACGTATTCATCATCGATTTCCTCAAATCCCATCTGAATGAATATTCTCCGTACCTCCGATGCCATTCTTGTTATGGGATGCTTCTTTCCTGGATATGTGGAGGGTGCATAGGTTCTGATATCATACTTCCTCAGCGTGACGTCCCGCCAACGTCCGGTTTGTAAGAGCTCTGGTGTGATCTGGCCAACTTCCTCTTTCGCTTCGAGACCCTGCGAAGCGATTCTTGATCCCAGCTCTGTCAAGGCCAGCTTCCTTTCTACTACAAGCCTCTCATTGATCAAATTCTGACGAGACTTCAGTTGTTCGATAACCTTCTTGTCTACCTCGCCCTCAATAATGTCTCTATCTCTGAGCATCTTGAGAATTCTTTCGTCTTCCATGTCTGAGGATACCGTCTCTTTCCCCTGATCCGTGAGTTCCAGTAACGTTTTCGAACAGTCTTTCTTGACATTTACTAGCCCTTTCCTCTTTAGCCAGCCAATAGCAATAGGAATGTCTTCTTTGTCGAGGACTTCTTCAAGCTCCCGAGTGTCGATAACGCCGCCGCGGGAATGAATTGCATTGATAGCCCTTCGTTCTGGCAATCCCTCTTCGATAATCTTCTGATTCTTTAATGAGTAGACCTTTTTCGCCCTCTCTTCGATGCGTACCAATCCTTTTGATTGAAGCCAAGAAGCGGCGTTCATGACTTCAACAGGTTGCCTAAAATTCCCTTTTTTCAACACATCATCAGGAGTCCCTATTCCACCGAGATCTTTCAGTGCGATGAGGACTCGTTTTTCGTTGGGACTGAGGCTTTCGACGATCTCTGGAATTTCCATGCAAAAAGGGATAAAAATCAGAGGACTATTTGTCATTTTGCCCTCTCATTTGCTCATTTTTGGAACCAAGATCGCGATTCGTCTCTTGTTTTTGGGCAGGTTTGGGAACAATGATTACTTGATTGTGGACGGACACCTAATTCTCTTAATTCTTGCAACAAGCAAATACGAAGGTTTTCAAAATGGTTCAGAGCCTTATATTTGTGGATCTGTCTTGGGTCGATAGTTTCACATGTCTAGTCCTTTATATCACTTAGCTTTCTTTGATCGCGTCTTGTAGCTGGTTTTATGTCAATGACTGGCGTCCCGTTAAACGCATCCAGCCCCTTAACGATCAGAACATTTCCATCACGCTTCAATAATTTAACCCTCGTCAGGCCAAGAAAATTCGGTCTGCTTGGACTCCTCGATGAAAAGACCCCAACCTCGGGTTGTGTAGGATCATGATGGGGGTGTACTTTTAATTTGTACGAATTGGACTTGTGGAAATAGAAGATGATTTCAAGTTCATCGCATTCTTCAATCCTGTAAAGTCCGTCCGCATATTCTGGAAGGATTTCGATTATTGAAATTAACTCATCAAAATCAACGTCCTTTTCAGCATCATTTCTTACATAACCAATCGGTTTAATTTCCATTATCCATCCCTTAATATGAATGCGTCGAGTTTCTGTCGGGCCTGTTTTCGCTTCTCTTGGTGTGATTCCAGGAATCTAATGATTCTCTCTGTCAGCCTCTTCTTGCACTCTCCACAAAGGATTTCACCCTTCTTGCACGCCTCGTAGAGTTGATTCAGTTTCTCATCATCAGGCTCGAAAAGAAAGTATTCATATTTGAACACAGAACAAACATCTGGTTTCCCCCCATGTTTTCTTTGTTCTGCGGCAGAAACGGCGCCGCCTGTAAATGCGTTTGCGATTTTCTTCTTTATAGTTTGTGCATTGTCAGTTGTAAAAATCGTAGTTTCTGGCTGAGACGATGACATTTTGTTCCCTCCCATGAGGCTCGGGAACATCTTGTTATGAATAAGTGCGGGCTTGTAGTATCCAAGGAGCGGAGCAACATCCCTCGCGACCCTGAAATGTGCGTCCTGATCAATTCCACAAGGGATCAAACAAGGTACGTTCCTTCCCTGCAATTCGGATTCCAGAAAAGCGGGGGCCGCCTGGATACTCGTGTAAAAAATCGATCCTATGTTGTTGCTGTTGTCAAATCCAAAAACTGCCCGCACTGTTGAGAATGTGACTTTTTTCGCGACTTTTAGTGCGATCGGATAGAGTGTTCGAATGTATTCAGTGTCTAGGAAAATTTTCGTCTTTGCTGGGTCGAATCCTAGAGCGATGACATCGAGGGCATTCTCATAGGCATTTCTTCTCGTATCTTCAAGTGTTAGGGTCTCATTGAAAAGGAATTTCTCGTCATCGGTCATCTGGAAATAAAGTTTGGCCCCGAAAATGTCTTGAAGGTACTTGGTAAACATCCACGTGACAAGATGGCCGATATGGGTATTTCCAGATGGCCCCCTGCCAGTGTATAAAACAAAATTTTCACCGGCATCATATTTGTCCAAAATCCAATCAAGATCTCTGTGTGAATATGTGATACGCCGGCGTAGCATCGGGTGAAGGTCACCATATCTTGATAGTCTTTCAAGCATCTCGTCTTCGATTTTCTTGGTCCCAAATTTCTCTAATAACAGGTCATAATCGATTTCACCAGTGACTTCCCAAGGCGTTATAGTAAACTCATTGTTCATTAGTGCACCGCAGGCTGGAAAAGAGCTTGCCCCGTAATGAATTTTTCCAACAACCTGGCATTTTCTGCAAGAACTAAGTCGCCTTTCCCTTGGACATATGGCAATTGCTTGATTATCGATCAAATGTAGGATTTGTCGTGCCGTTTTTATATGATTAGGGTCTAACGTCCCCCTCCATTCTGAAATCCATTATTGTGCGGTTCCGAAAATGCACTTCCTAATCGAATCGTCATCATAAAGAATGCAGTCTTCTGTTTCGGACAAGAGACTACCCCCACTCGGTGACGAAACTGATTCTCACATACCTAAATATTGGAGTTCGTTTTATTTATCGTCTTAATGTTTTACCAATGTATGAGCGCCATCATCAAGGCTGGTGCAATTGATGGAGACAGGTTCGACCGATCAAGAAGGATCAAGTGGATTGATATGGAAAAAATCGAGTCGGCAAGATGTTTTGTGGCCGGGGCGGGTGCTCTTGGAAACGAAGTTATAAAGAATTTGGTACTCTCAGGTGTAAGATCGATCACACTTGTTGACATGGATTTTATTGTGCGTTCAAATCTCAATCGGTGTGTCCTCTTTAGGGAGGAGGATACGTTGAAAAAAACGATGAAAGCCGATGTCATCGCAAAACGGGCCAAGGAACTTAATCCAGGGATAGATATTACACCAGTCAATTCAAGGATCGAGGAAATCGATTCGAGTTGTTTGAAGAATCACGATGTTGTCTTCGGTTGTTTAGACAATATCGGTGCTCGAATGCATTTGAATGCTTATGCGTATTTTTATGGAGTCCCCTATATCGACGGCGGAACCGATGGAACAACTGGAAAAATCCAGGTCGTACTCCCTCCTGATACACCTTGTCTGCAGTGTACGACAAACAAGACGCACGCGAGGATTCTGGAGAAACGATTCAGTTGTACTGGTCAAGATATTTCAATTTACGAACCTAAGATCCCTGCAGAAATTACGACAACAAGCATTATTGCAGCCATTCAGGTAAGAGAAGGACTTAAGATTCTCAGTGGAAAAAAGGAATACTGTATACGACACGTCTGTTATTATAATGGGTTTCTCAATACCTTTGATTCATTCGAAGTTTCGTTGGATCCGATGTGTCCAGTTCATCTGTCGAAATTCTCCAAATCTGTTCATCCATATTCTCATTCGTGAGAATCGAATTAATTAACTGTGATCAAAAGCTTTAATGAGCATTTCGCCTGTTTGGCCTCTGTGGTCTTATGCCGCTCAGAGTCAAAGTGAGGAATGCTGAATCTGGAGCCACAGTTGAAATGGAACTAGAAGGGGAAAACACCATAGATGATATAATCGAAGGTGCAGCAGGATATTGGGAAAAGGATGCTGGAGCCTATGTTCTCAGAAGGGGGAAGCGACTCCTGCGCGGTCAGCAGACTGTCGCTGAGGCTGGGATTTTAAACAACGATGAACTCGAATTAATTCCAGATCCCGAGGGCGGATGAATGCCTCTACCCCCTGACATTCTGATCACCAGACTCAGGAACGAGCTCGCGATATGCAGTCGTTATCTTAGATATCCAATCGATCTTTCTAATGAAAATCTGCGTAGATTTCCAATCAATATTGAAATTGAATTGAAGGGAATCCCGGGTCTTGTATGTGTAGACGGGAAAATTGAGAAGAGATATGAACACCGTTTTTCAATCCTCGTCGGAAGAGATTATCCATTCGAAAAGCCTTTGGTCATTTGGAGGACGCCAATATTCCATCCAAACATCATGATGCCCGAAGACGGTGGGCATCTGTGTACAAAACTTCTTGACGACTGGGGTTTCAATTCAACTCTGCTATCCTTCATCAAGGGTATCGAAGCTCTTCTTCTCTCCCCTAATCCTTCAAGCCCGTTCGGAACGGATAGCTGTACATCTGCTGCGGCCTATTTCAATCGTGAAAAAATCAAGACCCCGCCGATCATCTATTCACCAACCCCCAAAGTGGTGAGATCTGATTGAAGCAGCCTCGCATTCTTGGAGCAGAAGAAATAAGAATCGAGGAACGTCAGCCGCCCCCATCGGAGAGGACAAAGCCGCATAAATGGCTGAGCGCGAAAGATCTAGAGGAGTTCAAGCGCCAGGAAAAGGAA
Source organism: Methanomassiliicoccales archaeon (assembly GCA_029907465.1). Taxonomy (NCBI): domain Archaea; kingdom Methanobacteriati; phylum Thermoplasmatota; class Thermoplasmata; order Methanomassiliicoccales; species Methanomassiliicoccales archaeon. The sequence goes on along the minus strand of JARYLV010000018.1, from coordinate 12,982 downwards.
GGTTACGAGTTATATATCTCGAAGGTCGCCGAGGAGAAAATGAGGAATCATTCTCTGCATTTCGCCGAAATGCAGAAGGAGGTGATGGGTCTTCTCTTAGGCTGGATTTACAAAAATGGTGGAAAAGAATACTCCATCGTCAAAGATGTCGTAACAACCGATCTCGAATCTTCATCCGTTCATGTGCGATTTGATAGAAATGCGTTTGAGAAGTTGTTCGTATCTCTTGAGGAGGTTGGATTCAATTACCTCGTCGTCGGATGGTATCATTCGCATCCCGGCTACGGGTGCTTCATGTCATCGACTGACGTGTATACGCAAAGGTCTTTATTCAAGAGCAGTTGGCATACAGCGATCGTCATTGACCCAGTAAATAAGGAAATTAAGGCATTCTATCTTGATGGAAGAGCGATCAAGACGAGGAACTTTGCGATTTATTGGGATGAATATGAGAATCCTTACTACGGAACGCGCGTAAAAAAGAGAGAACTGCGTTCAGACCCAGATCGCGTGGCGTCTTCGCAGTGAGGTCTCGTTCTGGCCTAATCTTGCCATGATGATCGGGACAATGCAGTCAAAAAATAGGAATGTCGAGTCCTCAAAAAGTGTCCCGAGCGGTGCATATCTTTTCTTTTGTTCGTCCTTTTTTGGGGCAATTTCGACAGTGACATTTGATGCCTGGCTCAACTTGGAGTGCACGTTCGAGGTAATGGCGATGACCTTAGCGCCAACTCTCCTCACAATGTTCGCCGTCTGAATGGCGGACATTGTCTCGCCAGTGTTAGATACTATGATGACGAGATCTTTTTCTTCCACAATTGGTGTTGTCATCTCGCCGATGAAATGAACATCCAATCCCATCTGTACGAGTCTGACAGCAAATGCTTGACCGACAAGTCCCGATCGTCCCACACCGTAGAGAAAGATCTTCTTTGCTCCGATAATTGAGTCAATGATTTCATCGACGACCTTTTGATCAACCCTTTGCAAAGTTTCCTGGACTTCCTTTGTTATGTAGCAGATCACTTCTTTGATTTCCACGTCAACCTTACTCCTCTCGATCGTTTTTCTTTACCTTGCTGCTTTTCGTCACTTTCTTCGTCAAGGCGCGTTCAAAGATCACTTTCATGTACATCGCGTCATGTTCAAGGAGGGGTGAACTTGAGATAATCGTGACGTTTGGCATTCTTTCCACGAGAAATTCTGCGAGTGGTTCGAAACGCAGATCACCTTTCTTTATGGGTGTAACCCTCTTTTCATTGCCGCCCTCATGCTCTACACCCGCGAAATGCACATAATGGCATCCATTGACGTATTGATCCGTGCGGTCGAATACTTCTGCGAAATCCTGCGGTTCCCTCAAAATGCCATTTTCCCTCGCGTGGAGATGTGCAAAGTTGATGACGGGCACGATGCCGTCGATTTCATCACAGAGATCGAGAATTTCGTCAAGGCTCCCAAAGACCTCTTGTCGTCCGCTCGTTTCCAAGCCTAAAATCGGTCGAATCTCCTGGTTTTTCCACCAATCCATTACTTGGCCGAGATTTGCTGCGACATTCTCCCTCGCCTTCTTCTTACCCAATTCACCGTATAAGCCAGAATGTGTAACGACAATTGATCCATTCATCACATTTGTCATTGTGGCAGCCCATTTGATGCTGTTAATGCTCTTTTCGGTCATCTCGGTATTGCTCACAAGATCCATGTAATAAGGTGTGTGCATTGAAAGTTGAACATCGAGCTCCTCACCCATTCTTCCTAGAACCATAAGTTCACGGAAATTTTGGGCAAGACCTGATGCAAGCGTCACCAGAGTATCGTCAGCTTTGATTTTCTCATACGGATTGATGATCTGGATTTCTCTCTTCCCCTTTCTCCTCAAAATTCCAACGACGAGATCGTTCTCGACCTCCATTGGAGTTAGTCCTACTTCCTCATCTTCTGGTGGCCTGTCAACGATGTTAACTCTGACCATCTGGATTTCCATTGCGTTGAGACCTAGATTATGGACGTCTTCGATCCCATCTTTTAGCGTTCTGCCTTTGCAAGAAAGAGGAATCCCAGCTGGACCGAACCTGATCATCGTGCGCCCCCGGGTGTCGGATGATTATGATAGAAGTCATATATAATTCTATCAAAATAGTTAGCAATTCTCTGGATCAAAAAAGAGTGCAATTGAAATGTGTCTGGAATACTTTCATCATAGTGTTCAATATTTTCCCTAGTAGCAAAGCACCTCCTTCCATAGAAATGATTGCTTTCCTGTCTGGCACTTAATTTACAAACATTTATCCGAGCAAAAGTTTATTAAAGGAATGCCTATTAGAGCCTTCTACCCAATGTCGGGAGAGTCAGAGAAATGAAGAAGAATGAAAAGACGAATCCAAACCTTCTCCTTCTGATTGAATCCCTGAAAAGGGAATCTCGGGAGCGGGGTGTGGAAATCTGGCGAGACATTGCTAGGCGGCTTGAGAAGCCGAGGAGAAACTGGGCAGAAGTCAACCTCAGCAGATTGGAACGGTATTCTGAGGATGGCGCTGTCATTGTGGTTCCTGGCAAAGTTCTCGGTGCTGGAAATCTGAATAAGAAGCTCACAGTCGCAGCTTTCAAGTTCTCATCATCAGCGCGTAAGAAGATCGAGGATGCAGGTGGGAAAAGCATGACGATTGAGCAACTCGTTAAAGAGTTGCCCGATGGCAGCGGCATTAAGATCATGGGGTGAGATAATGGCCGTTATCAACGCTGAGGGACATGTCCTCGGGAGACTCTGTAGTAACATTGCCGAGAGAATATTGAAGGGCGAAGAGATCGTCGTCGTCAATGCCGAAAAGGCATTGATCGTGGGGAAAAAAGAAATGATATTTGCGGAGTATAAGCAAAAGAGGGATAGAGGAAAGAACCTGCGGGGCCCGTATTATCCGAGGAGAGCAGATCTTATTTTGAAAAGAACCGTCCGCGGTATGATCCCATTTGATAGACCGAGTGGAAGGGAAGCGTACCGAAGATTGAAAGTTTATGTTGGCATTCCAAAGGAGTTTTCATCAGCAGAGATGGAAAAAGTGGGAGAAGCGATCAAGCCGATCATAGGCAAATATGTGACCCTTTCCGAAGTCTCTGCATTTCTCGGTTCGAAGGTGAGGTGAATCGATGGTCGACATCATTAATACAACTGGCAAAAGAAAGTCAGCGATCGCGCGAGCCGTCATTAGAAAGGGCTCAGGCAATGTGAGGATCAACAGCATTCCTCTAAACATTTATTCCCCAGAGATGGCCCGATTGAAGATCATGGAACCCTTGGTGCTCGCCGGGGAGAGGGCGTCGACGGTCGATATCGACGTCAACGTTCAAGGCGGAGGTGTAATGGGACAGGCTGAGGCGTCGAGGACAGCAATCGCAAAAGCTCTTGTCCAGTTTTTCGGAGATGAGGAGCTTGCAAAGATGTTTAAACAGTACGATCGCGCTCTGCTGATCAGCGATCCTCGTAGAAAGCTGCCAAAGAAACCGCTGGGACGTGGTGCTAGGAAGAAGCGTCAGAAATCATATAGGTGAAGAAAACATGATCATACCTGTAAGGTGTTTTACCTGTGGGAAAGTCATCGGTAGCCTTTATCAGACCTTTGTGAGGAGGGTCCAACTGGGCGAGGATCCTAAGCAGGTGCTTGATGACCTCGGCGTGAAGCGCTACTGTTGCCGGCGGATGATCATTTCGCACGCGGAGTTGATCGATGAAATCATCCCACTCGGATGAAGCCTTTTCACCTTTTTGATGGGTCCGTGGGGTAGCTTGGAATCCTCCCAGCTTGGGGTGCTGGTGACTCCAGTTCAAATCTGGACGGACCCATTCCCACCCCGATTAGAGTTTGAGGCGATGAGGTCCCAAAATGGCGACGGAGATCCCAAGCAAATTTAGACCACTTATGTTAACAAGAACTGATCAAACTCAATTCTATTCTTAAGGAAAGGTTGGAGAGTTGAATTATCAACTCCTAATATCGGCAATTGATATTGGAATATTTGTAGGCCAATCGCATTTACTGAACTGGTTAGAGCCGGGGTAATGTTTAGCCTAAAATGATTATTTGTTGGACTGATCATTGATGATTTCTCTGGTTCGAGTGAAATTGACTTTTGCTTCACATATTCTCAATTCGTATTCTTTGCATGAACCTAAAGACCAGGAACATCTCGTAAAGGAGTTGATCATCCGGAATATTTTAACACGGTGCTTATTCCGTTGTGTTGTCGTCAAACTTTTTATTTGCTTGCGATTCTAAAGTTAATTTCAAATTGTCAAAAAGTCTCCGACTGGCATAAGTATTTCGTGCTTCTGATCTTTGAAATGCCGGAAATCCAGGTAAAATTCCCGAAGAGACCAATTGCCGCCGTAATGGGGACAAGATTTTCATTTCATATTGCGCAATACCAATGGGCAAGATCATTTATACAAGATGCATCAATCATTGGATTAGAGGAAGGTGATGCTGATGAGAAGTCTTGGCGAATATTTCGACGAGATAAGCGACGACCTCAGTGAAATTTTAGAAGACATCGAACGAGCTATTGATCTGATTGAAGAGGGCAGAAGTAAGCGAGCGCTGAGTATTTTAGTAGAGGCAAGAGATGCCCTCGAAGAATTCCTCGGTTACGAAGAAATTGAAGAAGAGGAGTATGAGGAAGAAGATGAAGATAGCGAAGATGAAGAGGAATGATCAGTTCCCTCATACTCTTCATAGCGAATATCAAGGTAAGTGAATCTGGTCTCCATTCGTGACTTTTTAACAATAAGCTAAATGAAACAGCAACAATCAAGATTTGAATCGGGACAGAGAATGTCAATAAGTGCCCTGATGATATTCATTAATTGATGATTTGCGTCCCCGTGCTATGAGCAAGCGTCCGAGGTCTTTTGTCTCGACGATGGTATCGACTCTTCTGTTATACCTCACTTCTTGGCGGCATCTCTTTTCGTGCTCGGCATTTCAAGGATCTAGCTCTCGCTTCTCATTGCTCCACTGAGGTGAATGTCTTCATCAGTAAGGTAAGAACCAAATGCATAGGTGTCTTTGACCTCATCCGTCATCCATGAAGGTGCATATAGAAGAGCCCTCTGGAACATCTGCCACTCTTCTGACGGCATGAGAAGTCTAGATCTTTTAATCGGGAAAATCTTGACTTCTTCAACGCCTTCAATTCCTGCGAAATGTCTAGTCACAAATTCTTTTACACTTTTCTGCGATTCAGAAACAACCGAGGCAAGAACATCAAAATCTCCAAGGAGAAAGGCTCCAAATGCAATAAAGGCATTCGGGGCTGGCTGCGTCTCGAGCACTCTCTTGTACACGGCATAATAATCTTTTGGCTTCGTTCTGAGCATGATACTATACCGCTTTGCTCTCTTTACCTTCGTTTTTGGCGTAGGCAAGAAAGCCAATTTAAGCAACGGAAAGGTCTTCGTGTCTACAATTCGGTCACATGAACCGATATCCTCTACAAGAAGATCGCCGATGTTCTCAGGTTCATCCGCCTGAACAAAGAGTGTGACGAATCTCGCTCTCGTTTGCATTGACATAAAAAGGGGTTTGACCTTCTTCCTTGGTAAATAAGCCATTTTCTCCTCGATGAATTTCCAGATTTTCTCTGCATCATCCTTTTCTCTTGGAAACAACCTCATCAAGACGATCATTTTACCAGCTCCTTTCTTGCTGCGATCAATTTCTCAACTACGGAGGGATCGGCAAGCGTCGTCGTATCACCGAGATCTTCAACGGTTCCCGCAGCAATTTTTCTCAAAATTCGCCTCATGATCTTACCGCTGCGGGTCTTGGGAAGAGCTGAAGCGAACTGAATGATTTCTGGTGCTGCGATAGGGCCTACTTGTTGTCTCACATGCAAAATCAACTCCTTTTTCAACTCTTCCGACTCCTTTACCCCTGCTTTTAACGTGACGAACGCGAAAATTGCTTCCCCTTTTATCGGATGTGGAATCGGTACCACAGCTGCTTCTGCAACATCTTTATGGCTGACGAGGGCACTCTCAACTTCTGCCGCCCCTATTCTGTGGCCAGATACCTTGATAACATCGTCGACTCTTCCCACAATCCAGATGTCACCATCCTCGTCCTTTCTTGCACCGTCGCCTGTGAGATAAACGCCAGGGAACCGCGACCAATAGATTTCTTTGAAGCGTTCATGTTGACCATAAACTGTCCTCATAATTCCGGGCCATGGTCTCTTGATCACAAGATAACCTCCCTCATTGATATCGGCTTCAGTCCCGTCTTCACGTAGGATTGCTGGTTCGATTCCGAAGAACGGCTTTGTCGCGCACCCTGGCTTCAGCACTGTAGCGCCAGGGAGTGGTGTGATGAGAATCCCTCCAGTTTCGGTCTGCCACCAAGTGTCTACGATTGGACATTGCCCCCCGCCAATGACGTTGTAGTACCACATCCAAGCTTCAGGGTTGATCGCCTCCCCAACAGAACCTAGCAACCGCAAGCTCGACAAATCTCTCGATTTCGGATATTGATCACCTTCCCTCATTAATGCTCTGATGGCGGTTGGCGCTGTATAGAAAATGTTCACACGGAATTTTTCAATAATTCGCCAGTAGCGATCGACCTGCGGATATGTAGGAATGCCTTCAAACATGACTGTCGTCGCGCCTGCCGCAAGGGGTCCGTAGACGATATAGCTGTGTCCAGTGATCCACCCAATATCTGCAGTGCACCAGTAAGTGTCTTCTTCGTGGTAATCAAAGATCCACTTGAATGTCAAGAGGACATACAGAAGGTAACCGCCAGTGGTGTGAAGAACCCCTTTCGGTTTTCCTGTCGATCCGCTGGTGTAGAGAATAAATAGGGGGTCCTCCGCATCCATTATTTCTGGTGGGCAATCCAATGAGGCGTTTTCCATGAGTTCGTGCCACCAGAAATCACGACCCTCTTTCATCTCCACAGGAATTCCCGCCCTCTTGACAACAATGACGCTCTCTACATAGTCCTCCTTTGCTATGGCCAGATCGCCGTTAGCCTTGAGCGCAACGAGTTTCCCGCCTCTGTATGTGCCATCAGCTGTGATCAGCATTTTACATCGGCTGTCCCTAATCCGATCCTTAAGTGATTCGGAACTGAATCCTCCAAAGATCACGCTGTGCACGGCACCGATCCTCGCACATGCAAGCATTGCGATTGGCAGCTCAGGAATCATCGGAAGATAGATCGCAACGCGATCCCCTTTTTTGACCCCCCTCGCCTTGAGAACGTTCGCAAACTTGCAGACTTCAGTCAATAATTGTTGGTATGTAAAAACCCTGACATCATTTTCTGGCTCTCCCTGCCAGATGATTGCGGCCTTATTCTTTCTCCAGGTCTTGACATGTCTATCAAGGCAATTATATGAAGCGTTGAGTTTCGCATCCTTGAACCATTTAATCCTGACGTTTTCGACGTCCCATTCGAAGACTTTAGTCCAAGGTTCTATCCAATCGATTTCTTTCGCCCATTTTTCCCAAAATGCTTCTGGGTTCTCAATCGATTCTTTATACATCTGGTTATAAACTTCAATACTGCCGATATGCGCTTTTTGAGAGAATTCCTTTTGTGGCGGGAACCGCCGCTGTTCTTGCATTACACTTTCGATGATCCTTGCTTCGCTCATTCAATACCCCCAATTCAAATCCTGATCACACGTATAAGTTGCGTGAGATTTTCTTCCGCGGGTTTTTGCACGTAATTGAATTTTTTATATTTATGAGTCTCGTAGCTCCCACTAATATCTCTATTGAGGTCAGGGTGATACTTGAAGTTGCAATCATAACTGGGCTCTTCGAGTAAATCATTTTTTTTCGATTTTTTTAGTGATCTTTTTGTAATTTTGCAACCGAATTATCTCGAGTATCGATTCATTACAATTTCAAAAATCTGAGTTCTTGTCAAAGACCAATAATTGTAGAAAAAAATGATGATTCAAAGACGAAAAGATCTTTTTCCCTCACCACTTAACAAACTCTATCGACTAAGCGTTGCTCCAGCGCAATGAAGGTGAAATTGAATATGAAAAAACATGGCCCCGCTGTCGAGATCCGCCAGTAATTGATCGCATCAATGATCCTTCTTCTCAGAATCTCAATTTAAAAATGCTTTTTAAATCAACCGCTAAGACTCTATAATTAACATATCAGAGTTGACAGCACTCATCATTCCTGATCCGAATGTCTTCCGTGATAAACGTCTTCTTCCTCTTCGGAAGTTAGAACAATGCGATATTCTTGTGGTATGCCATCGACTTCAATAATGGGGACTTTCAGACTCGACCGGATTTTTTCAACGAACTCTTTGAAGAATTTTAGGTCGCCAGGACCAATATTTTCCGGAAACTTTATGTAGAACGCGTGGACTTCTTTCGCTGCGTCGAACCAATAATTGACCTCAGCAGATTCCAGCAATTCGACAAATTTCTCCCTGTTCTTTCTTCTCTTTGACAATTCGATCATTCTTTTCTTCCACACATCTGCAGATTTCACGACGGTAGTCTCGACGCCGAGAACTTTCCACATATTTGTTGTGGATGCTCTGAGGATAAATAAATCTGTTGAGCAAATGCCTTTCTGGTGTTGATTTGAATCAGCTCTCTTATCTTAAGCGGTGGCGAAATCACTTGTGTCCTCGATTAATCCTTCTCCAAGAACCTTCGCATAATCGAAGTCTTCCCTCAGCAGAATATCCTTGATCTTCGAAACGTTAGCTCTCCTCTTAATAAGCCCAGCAAAGACACCAGCCGCCTCCACTTCACCGATGCAAATCGCACCGACGATCACACCGTCTTTTAAAACGATCTTCCTATAGAATTTCTTCTCTGGAATTGAACGGCCGATGATTTCATAGCCATGATCTTTCCCACGGGGCCTCGTAAATCCGATTGCGATCGATGCGAGACCGAATAAGTCCACCGAGTTCATCGCGATACCGCCAGCGTATTCAACATCACAACCCGCCATGTTTTTTCCAGCAATGCATCCCTGCTCAACGGCATTAGGCCAGATTGCATGAATGTACCTCTCACCTGTGATAAAGTCTTTCGCCTCAGCGACATCTCCAGCTGCGTAGATATTAGGGATATTTGTCTTCATGTGGGTATCGACAAGAATACCATAATCCGTTTCAATGCCAGCATCTTTGGCCAGACCGATATTCGGTCGAACGCCTTTTGCGAAGATCACGATATCACATGTTAATGTTTGTCCTGTGGATAGCCGAACCGCCTCAACCTTCTTGTTGCCGATGATTTCCTCAACATTTGTTTCTGTCATAACTTTTATGCCATTTTCTTCCAACTGTTTTCTCAGGATTTCCGCACCTTCTCTATCCATCGTCTGCGACATGATTTGAGGCGATGTCACAATAACCCAAACTTCAACACCCTTAGCGTGGAGTGCATCTGCTGCCTTGAGACCTACAAGGCCACCACCCATTACTACCGCCCTTTTACCAGGCACGGCAGCCTCAGAGATGCGCCTCGCGTCTTCGTATGTTCTTAAAACAAAAACTCCCTGTTTGTTATTACCTGGGATGTCGTATATGACAGGGGAGGCGCCTGTGGCGATCATGAGCGATGAATAACCAATTCTCGCCCCATCATCGAGTACGACGTGGTTGTCATTGGGAAAAATCTTGACGACCTTCCTTCCGAGTATCGGAGTGACCTTTTTCTTCGCATAATAGTCTTTTGGGCGGAACAGAATCTTTTCATCATCGACGACGCCTGCGATGTAGTAGGACGTTAAGCAACGAGAATACGTATGCATCTTTTCATCGGAGATAATCGCGATGCTCCCCTCCTTGTCGACCTTCCTAATTCCTTCAACACATCCGATGCCTGCGGCGCTGTTCCCTATAATCACATATTTGTACTGAGCGTCCAGGTTCATTTCAACCAGACCCCTCTGCGATGCTCTCATTCTCCCGCTCTAATCTTTCGCCTAAAATACAAACAATCGCGCCTGTCTTGCATGCCTCGACGCAAGCTGGTGTATCTCTTTGCGGGCATAAGTCACATTTTACTATGATTTTGTTATCTAAATCTCTTTTGATAGCTCCGTACGGGCACGCCATGATGCACATCCAGCATCCCACACATTTATCGGGATCGTGAATCACAGTGCCCTCTTCATTCTTGATCAAAGCACCGGACATGCATGCTTCGACACATTTTGGATCGTCACAGTGCCTGCACCTAATAGGATACGCTTTTCCTGTTACGATTTCTGTTTTCGGCTTCCCCTTCTTTGGTCTCATTTCAGGGGCGTCGGTGGGGTTTGCCAATCCCGTCCTAATCGAAATTCGCGAGAGCGCTTTCTTGGTATCAGCAGTGATTCGCTCACCACTCCTCGAAGGAGAATGTTCGCGCGCGCACGCAATTTCGCAAGACCTGCACCCAATGCACTTATCGAGCTTCACGATTATCTTTTTTTTCAAGCAAAGAACCTCCTTCTGCGAGCGGAATTTGTTTTCCTGAGTCAGGAACTTTGCCGAGGTTAATTAATATTGCTATCTTTAACACTTTCGCGACGTATCATCGATGTCGTATGCGAAATTCGCGTTTTTCGGCTCGAAATTCGAATTCTGAATCAGGAGATAGCGAGCAATTTTTTGGTTATGGTTTCTCAAACATTTTTTATAATATATCGGATGCTATTCAGGTGGAATTGGCACTTTAAATATATTCAGGGAATCGTGATGTTGATGAAGGTCGTCAGTAGCATTCTCGAATTACGCGGAAATACGCCGATGATAAAATTGAACAGAGTTGTGCCGCCTAGTTTTGCAAATATCTATGCGAAGCTCGAATATTTCAGCCCTACAGGTAGCGTCAAAGATCGAATTGCTGCATATATGATAGAAGAGGCGGAAAAGCGTGGTGAGCTCAAACCAGGCTACCGAATTGTCGAGGCGACAACGGGCAATACTGGAATTGCTTTCGCGCTGGCGGGTGCAATGAAGGGATATCGCGTAACGATTGTCATGCCAGAGGGTATGAGCGATGAAAGGAAAAAAATCCTCAGAGCGCTCGGTGCCGAAATTATTTATACACCTGGATCGGAAACAGACGTCGATAAATGCATTAAAAAGGTCAGGGAGATTCAAGAATCGGATTCACGTGTCTGGGTTCCCAGTCAATTCACCTCGATGGACAATGTTTTGGCGCATGAAACAACGACTGGACCCGAATGCGTCGAACAGATCGGCCGCAATATCGATGCTTTCGTCGCTGGAGTAGGATCCGGTGGGACATTGATGGGTGTTGCAAGGTATTTTAAAAAAGTAGGGATAAACGCCAATATCGTCGCGGTGGAGCCCGAGGAATGTTCTGTCATTAAGAAAGGAAATAAGGGGCCGCACAGAATCGAAGGGATCGGAGATGGGTTCATCCCGGAGATCGTAGACACGAAGTTGATCACAAGGGTTGAGCTCGTCAGCGACACAGAAGCGATCGAAATGGCAAGGAGGCTGGCGAGGGAAGAAGGGATCCTCTGCGGGATATCTGCAGGGGCGAATGTTGCAGCTTCAATCAGGATCGCCGAGGAACTTGGAGTTGGTAAGAACGTTGTGACAATCATCCCTGACACAGGAATGCGTTACTTCTCGACTGATCTCTTCAAAGATGTGTGATCGACGATGAATCGCGCGGATATGATAGTAGACCTCCTGAAAAAATTGGTTTCGATAGATAGTGTCAATCCATGTCTCTCGCCAAGGCATAGAGGTGAAAGCGAAATTGTTGATTTTATTATCGAGCACCTAAGATCGATCGGTGTGAATGCGAGGACACAGGAGGTTGTTGACGGAAGGAAAAATGTAATCGGTGTGATTCGCGGCAGTGAAAAAGGCCGAAAATTGCTCATTGTTGCGCACCTAGATACGGTGGGCGTAGATTCAATGGTCATCCCTCCATTCAATCCAGTAATCACTGGAAATAGACTCTATGGGAGGGGCTCGGCCGATACTAAGGGTGGAATGGCTGCGGCGCTCGAAGCTCTGAGATCGATTTCACTCGATCGCAACTTCAAGGGGGAAGTGATCTTCGCAGGCACGGTCGACGAGGAGAATGAAGCGAAAGGGATTGAGAAACTCGTGGGGGAGGTCGAAGCGGACGCTGCCATTGTTATCGAGCCTGTCGGTCTCAATGTGGTGGTCGCCCATAAGGGATTCGCGTGGCAAGAGTTCAAGGTGATGGGAAAAGCAGCACACGGGAGTGATTTCGCTAATGGGATTGATGCGATTTTCAGAACTCAAAGACTCCTTGCTGAACTGATCAGGATGAATGATGAATTAATGGAACACCCACATCCCCTCCTCGGCCCTGCATCTCTACACGCATCGCAAATATACGGTGGCGAGGGTTGGTCGACCTACCCTGCCCAGTGTGTTTTGACTGTTGAAAGGAGAACATTACCTGGCGAAACAAAGCAGAAAGTTGAAAGAGAATTTCAGGCGATTGCAGACCATCTCCTTGAAGAGGGAATCCACATCGAAACGAAAATGCATTTCTTCCGCGTCGCAACAGAGATTTCGCCGGATGAAGCGATCGTACAGTCTTTGCTTAAGGCAACCTCAGATGTGGGTATTGATTGCCAAGTCACAGGTATGTCTGCATGGCCTGAAGCAGGTGTACTCAACCTTTCTGGAATCCCCTCAGTTGTCTTCGGTCCGGGCGGATGCAAGGGACATGAATCAGATGAGTATGTGGAGCTCGATAGCGTCCTTAAGTGCTGTGAGGTCCTCGAGAAAGCGATCAGGATTTTCCTTTCCTGATTTCTTCTTTCGAGAATACCTTGTCCAACAATCTTAAGTATCGATCAAGCTTTTTCATTACACGATAATCATGCCGCTACCATTGCCTCCACACACTCACTGCCTCAATTGCGAGGACCCAATTCCGGAAGATCAAGATTTTTGTTCAGAAGAGTGCAAGAATTCCTACCATC